>JBAXQG010000004.1:0-26281 GCA_037131855.1 bacterium | reverse complement strand
CGATGCGATCTTTTTTCTGTCATAGCCTAGCACAGAACTCCCTGCCGGGGGCTATTAACTCCCTGCCGGGGGCTATCAACTCCCTGCCGGGGACTATCGAGCTGCGGCGGGTTTAGGAACCTCAGCGCCTCCCAACGCCACAGCCTATGGGATGCTTTCCTGCCTGCCAAGAGAAGGTCCGGGCGGTCCCAGTGACGTTGAGATTACAGAATTGCCAGCAGTTCGCGCAGCTCCTCAGCTTGGAAAAAGAAGAAGGGGTAGCCGCGGAAGGAAAGTACTTCACGAGCTGCCTCGGAGGCAGCCACCCGCTTCTCCAACGCCGTGATCGATCCCCTAAGCGGCCGGCGCAGTTCTTCGTTGGCAGCTTGCAGCGCCCGGTAGCCGGTTCTATCCAATTTGCCCAAGGCCATCAAGGCTTTCTTCCGGGCTATTTCTTCCTTCAGCGCAGCTCGCTGTGAATTGGCCAGGTAGCGCTCCGGCCGTTGCTCCAGATCACGCAGCAAACGTTTGAGGGATCCAGCCGACGGTTCTTCACCCGGAAGAAAAAGGGTCAGCGTCGCTGAGACGAATGCTGGAGGAGTGGCGTGGAAAAAGCGGAGGATGACCTCGTCAGTGACCTCCTCGTAGTCTGCTCCGCCCGCTCCATGGATGAAGAGATCGGCCAGGCAAAGGCGCATGAAAAGCGTCAAGCTTACCGCTCGAGGACGTATGGCTCCGAAGGCCAACGCATCCTCAATGGTTCCCACGGGCTGATCTTGAGCCCAGAGTCGTCCGCTGTTGAGGAAAAGGGGAAAACGTTTCCCCTCCGACTCCCACCAGAAGGGCAACTCGACCCGCTCTGATTCGATCTGCAAGTCGGGAAAGGGGACTGCGCTAGAGCGAGCGCGATGCCGAACCCGCCACCGGGCCAGTGCTGTGTTGAAGATCTCGGCAAAAGGAAGAGCGCCTTCTGCCAGAAGCAGGAAAAAGCGGCCGAAGCTGGGAGTGCGGGCGATGACGGAGAGGTGAATATCCGGGTAGCTTGGTGTTTTCTCCCAAAAACGCCGAAGCGCCACCGAAAAAGCCGAAAATTGCCCGGCTGGCGGAACAAACGAACCGATGCGACGAAAGGCCAGACGGGCGCGAGCGCCAGCCGGACAAGCCAGGGCTTCTTCAATGGCATTGCAGAAATGGCGCCAAGCCTCGATGGAGGGCGCCAAGCGGCTCTCGTAGGTGGCGCCGCCTGCGGTGGTCAGAACTACCCGCTTCCGCACCAAATCGCCATGACAAAGATAAGGAACCTCTACCGCCGGTTCGTTGGCCAAGTCGGAGTCTACGGTGAAGGCTGCACCCTCCAGCCCCCACCTTTCGCGGAGCAGGTTTAACAGGAGAAAACGCATCCATACGCCGGGGTGGACGAATTCCGGCTGGTGGCCGGTCAGCGCCCATAATCGGTTGAGAGTGAGGCCAGTCAAATCGGCGAACTCTCGACGGGCTTGCGATCGCAAATCCTCCAGCAGCGGTGCGGGAGCCAGACGCCGATTTGCTTCCGCCAGGGAAAGCCAAAGCCCCAAAGCTGGGTTCAACCGCGCCTCCCGGTTGCCCGGGGGTATGATCACAAGAGCGCTTCCAGGTTGCGCAAGCCGATCTCTTCGCGGCTGGCAAAAGGCTCGCCGAATTGAAAGCGGCCACGGTTTCCCCACCACATTCCCATCGCCTTGATCTGGTCGAAGACGGCCAAATTGCTCCGCTCCGGATTGAATTGGGTGCGGTAGACGCGCAAAGCTTCCAGCTTGCGCTCCATGTAGGGGGAGATGTCATGGATGTAATCGGGCTGGAAGACGGCGCGAAAATGGTTGGAGAAGAAGCAATAGATGCGCGCAGGAAAGATCGGCTCGCCCTCCCAATCGGTTTTGGTCAGCTTGGCATAGAAACGGCCGGCTTCCGCCAATTGATTGGCGGCCACATGGTCCGGGTGGGCATCGCTCCAGTAGTGCATAAAGATCGCATCCGGGCGGAAGCGCCGGATTACCTCAGCCACTTTGATGCGAGCCTCCACCGTGTCACGCAGATAGCGATTGGGCAGGTCCAGGTTCCAACGTTGGTCTACACCCAACAACCGCGCTGCTTCCTTGCTTTCGGCCAGACGAGCTTCCACAGTTCCCATCGGCGTAGGCTCCCCGTTGGTCAGATCACAGATGGAAACCGCATGTCCTGCTTCCTTGAGGGCCAGGATGGTTCCCCCCATTCCGATCTCGACATCATCAGGGTGTGCCCCGATGGCTAGGATTCTTGCCATTTCCTGACCTCCTCTTCAATAACTCGCAGATAGTACTGGCGGCGGATTTCCGGGGTATTGAGAGGACCTGGAAAGCAGCGGTCGAAATCTTTGTAGATCAGTGAAACGGGAATTTCCTTAACCCGCAGACCAGCTCTGGCAGCCTGCATCCAGAACTGCACCGGAAAGGCGTAGCCCGGCTCGTCCAGATGCAGACGCTCCAAGGCCGCCACGCGATAAGCCTTGAAACCGCAGAAGGAATCAGTCAAGGAAAGGCCAGTGAGAGAACGGAGCAACTGGGTGATCTCCTGGTTGATTTGATAGCGATCGAGCGGGGGAACCCCTTCGTTCACCTCCAGGTAGCGACTGCCGGAGACCACATCGCAATCGGCCAGTTCGGCCAGGAAACGGGGAATCAGCCGTGGTTCATGCTGCTCGTCACAATCCAAGGTAACGCAATATTGATAGTGATGGGTCGCAGCGTAAGCAAAACCGTCTATCAGCGTTTGCCCATAGCCCTCATTATTGCAGTGGCGCAGCACCGCCACCGGCAATCCGGCCAGCAACTGAAGGCTCTGGTCCTGCGAGCCGTCATCCACCACCAGCACATCGGCTTCTCCCCGCCAGCGCAATACTTCCGCGATCACCCTTGGAAGCGTCTCGATTTCGTTGTAGCAAGGCAGCAGGATCAGGTCGCTCACGCCAACAAACCCTCGATCATCTCTCGTTCCGCATTGATAGTGGTGAGAGGCCCATGACCCGGACAGACAACCGTCTCTCCAGGCAATTCCAGGAGCCGCGAAAGGCTCTCCTGAAGATGGCGCAAGGAGCCGCCGGGGAAGTCAGTCCGGCCCACTCCCCTTCGAAAAAGGAGGTCGCCGGCGAAGAGTAGGGAGCCGCCGGGGAAGTCTTCACAGAAGATGGCCAGATGCCCGGGGGTGTGGCCGGGGAGATGAAGGAAGGAAAAGCGACGCCCTCCTTCCACCAATTGCTGCGGCGCTTCCAGCGGCAAGCCCATGCACTCGGGGGGATCCTCCTCACCCAGGAAAGAGAGGAGCCGCTGGTCAACTTCTGTGATCATCTCTTCATCTTTCCGTGGATAGTACCAGCGCAAACCCGGTCTGTGCAGTTGCAGAACGCGCAGGCCTGCCCAATGGTCGGCGTGGCCGTGGGTCAGGTACACGGTCAGATCCGCCTCAGGCGGCAGGAGGGCAGCCAGACGATCCCCCTCCCCGCCCGGATCGATCAGCCAAACGACCTCTCCCAGTTCCAACAGGTAGGCGTTGGTTTGCAGAGGACCGACCGCGACCTGCCGCACCCAGCCTGGCAAGGTCAGCATTCCGCAGCACCGAAAACCATTTGCTGCCGCACCTCTTGATAGAGATCCCGGCCAGCCAGGTCGATGGCCACGATCGCTGGAAATTCGACGACCTGCAGGCGATAGATCGCCTCCGGCCCCAATTCCGGGTACGCAATGAGCTGAACAGCGACGATCGTTTGAGCAAGCAAGACGCCGGCGCCGCCTGTCGCTGCCAGGTAGACGGCGCGATACTGGCCCATCGCCTGGCGTACGGCCGGGGAGCGCGGCCCCTTGCCGATGGTCGCTTTCACACCGGCCGCTAATAGACCTGGGGTGTAGGGGTCCATGCGACCCGCCGTGGTAGGTCCGGCCGAGCCGATGATCCGCCCTGGCGGCGCCGGGGAAGGTCCGCAGTAGTAAAGCACTGATCCCTCCAAGGGAAAGGGTGGAAGGCAACCCTCGGCCAGGAGCGCAGCCAGGCGTTGATGGGCGGCGTCGCGGGCGGTGTAGAGGGTTCCGCACAGGAGCACCCGGTCCCCTGCCTGGAGATGCAAGAGATCGGTTTCGGCAAGGGGAGCGCGCAAAGCGGCGGCTCTCATATCATCACACTGCGGCATCGATGGGAGTGGCAATTCATGTTCACCGCCACCGGCAGAGAGGCGATGTGGCAAGGCGCCACTTCGATGGTCACCGAGAGGGCGGTGGTTCGTCCGCCCAAGCCCATCGGCCCGATACCGAGGTCGTTGACAGCCATTCGCAATTCGCTCTCCCAAGCCGCCACCTGTGGATCCGGATGCGAACTGCCGAGTGGGCGGAGCAAAGCCTTCTTGGCCAACAAAGCGCAGCTCTCGAAAGATCCGCCCACCCCCACCCCCACGACCAGTGGAGGACAGGCGCTCGCTCCGGCACGGCAGACTTGCCCCAGGACGAAACCGCGCACCCCATCCCAGCCGCTGGCGGGAGTCAGCATGGAGAGGGCGCTGGCATTCTCCGCTCCTCCTCCCTTGGGAAGAAGAGTGAGCCGCAGGGAATCGCCCGGGACCACTTCCACGTGCAGCACAGCCGGCGTATTATCGCCACTGTTTCTCCTTCGCAGCGGGTCCAGGGAGACGGAATTGCGCAGGCATCCCCGCCGATAGCCCTGGCGCACCCCTTCATCGATAGCCGAACTCAGGTCGTCTCCAATCAGGGAGACCTCCTGCCCCAGCTCGAGGAAAAGGATGGCCAAACCCGTGTCCTGACAAGCCGGCAATCGGCACTTGGCCGCAAGGCGGTCGTTGGCCAGGATCTCCTCTAGAATAAATTGTCCACGGGAAGAGGTTTCCTCGGCCAGCGCCTGCTCCAAGGCTCGCAGCGCATCGTCAGGGAGAACGGCGTTGGCCTCCAGACAGAGATCCCGCACAGCATCCTGCAGCTCCAAAACAGCAACCTCTCGCACCATCTACTCCGACGGGGGCGGTGCTAGAATCCCTTCCCGCGTTGGAACCATTTTGATCTTGCCGCGGTAAAAGGGGTGAAGGCGCACAGCTTCTTCGGATGGCTTATTGGCTTTGGCCAGTAGTTCGTTCTTGTCCACGATCGGTTCTCCTCTCCTGGATGGCAGCGCCCTGCCGGGGGCTGTCTAGCCGCCGGGGGCTGTCTAGAGGGCGGGTTCAAACCCGCCCCTACGGGGGATGGGATTTTAGGGGGGGGTGAGGACCAAGTTCCAAGGGATTCGCCAGACAGTCCCCTCTCCGTCTTCACTCGATCCACCGGCCACGTAAAGGGCCTGTCCTGAAACGAAGACACTCTTCGGGTCGCGGAAGTTGGCGCCGGGCAGCTGTTCGCGTCCGACCTTGTACTGCAGATTCAGCTCAGCATCGTAGACCAGGACTTTGTCCAGGGACATCTCCGGCGCCAACACCTGTTGTTGGTTGGCGGTCAAGCCAAGATCAGCCGGCCCGTCGTAAATGCCGATCGAAGTGGCCTCGGTAGAAGCGCGGGCGATCACTTCTCCATTTGGGTCCAATTTGACGATCTGGTGAGCATCCTTCAGGCTGACATAGAGATTTCCGGCATCATCCACAGCCAGACCGTTCGGTTTCTCCAGCACCGGTTTCCCGTCCACCAGGCCGCCGTACTCGCCAGCGTAGCGGAAGCTGCGATCCAAATAAACGATCCGGTCATTGCCGCGATCAGCGATGTAATAATAGGATCCATCAAAGGCGATGGCCCGGGGCGAGGAGAGGGAACCCTTTTCACCCATGTCGATTTCCACCGTCTCCACGGCGCCGTCAGGCACCGAGACGGCGAAGATCTTACCCGCTGCATCCAGTACGAAAAGAACGGTAGGTCCCTCCACCAAATCACAGGGAGCTTCGGCTTCCTTCAACGCACCGTCGAAGGATTCCACCAGCTCGCCATTGCTGGTGTAGGCCAAGACTTTTTTCTGCCCATTGTCCAGAACATAAAATATATCTCCCACTTGGAGCAAAGCGTAGGGATCCTGCAAGCCGGAAAGGAAGATGTAGCGAGTGCTCAGGGATTCACTGGCGGCTTCGCTGGAAGAGCTGGCGCTAGAGGTTGGGGTCTCCGACGGAGGACTTCGCCGCTGCAGCAGGATGAAGGTGATGGCGAACCCTACGGCCAAGACAGCCAGCAACCCCAGGGCAATCTTCCACCAGTTGCTATTGCCATGCCGAGCTGGCTGGATGTCCAGCACCAGAGCGGTCATGTTTTCACGGCTCCCAGCCCTCACTGCAAGTGAAAGCAGCCGATCGCCAGCCGCTTGCGGAGAAAGGCTCCAATGTAGAACCTCCGCCAGGTCGCGGTAGCGAACTCGCTCCACTAACCCGTCCGTGGCAAGAAGTAGACTATCCCCTTCTCGCAGGCGAACTTCGAAGACATCAGTGCGAAAACCTTCTTCACCCAAGGCCGGCGAAAGCACTTCTTGTCCCTGGACTAAGGGGGCGGTGTGGCTCAGTTCGCGAAGCTCATCATCGCGCAGGAGAAAGATCGAACAACTCCCCGCTGAGGTATAAACCAGATGAGTTCCGATCAACAGGACGCAAGCCAGTGAGACGCGGATGTTCCGCCAGTTTTCGTGACGAGCCAGCTCTTGCAAGCGCCGGTGGGCCTCCTCGATCCCCTCCTGGAGGCTGCGCAGCAGAGATCCTTCCTCATGTCCCAGGATGGGTTCCATTTTCTGGGCAATTGTGGTCAGCACGAGACGGGAGGCGGCGTCACCGCGAGCGTCCGGACTATCGGCGTCGGCCACCGCATAGAGCCCCTCCAAGAGTAGTGGGTTCTTTGGCGAAACGCGGTTCTCAAAGATGTAGAAGGCATCCTCGTTTACTTTTTGCTGGCCGGGATCGGTGCTGGCCCCGACAAGGACCGGGAAGGGCTTGCTCATCTACCCCTTCCAGTCTCGCAAATAGCGAAAATCCCACCCTACGGTGCGACTGGAGAGCTTACATACGGGAGGAAGTCGGCGCTTGAACTGGGATTGACGGATCCGCTTGAGGATCGCCCCGACGGTTGCCGGGGGGAAACCGGCCCGCACGATCTCCGCTTCGGCCAGCCGCTCCTCAACGAAAAGGAAGAGGATCTGGTCAGCCAGCTCGTAGGTGAATCCCAGTTCACCCTCGTCAGTTTGGCCGGTCCAAAGGTCAGCGGTCGGCGCTTTCTCCAGCACTTCTGCCGGCAATTGCAGATCCCGTCCCATCTGACGAACCTGAGTCTTATAGAGATCGCCGATAGGAAAAGAGGATGCGGCTAGATCTCCGAACCAGGTACCGTAACCCAGCAGCAATTCAGACTTGTTGCTGGCGCCTACCACCAAAGCTTGATGGGCCATGGCCTGGTCGAAGAGAATGGCCATCCGCTCACGGGCCATCTTGTTGCCCCTCCGTAGTGCGTCAGCCTCGCCGACTTGCTCGAAATATGCCTCCACTTGGGCGGTAATCTCGATCCGACGCAGGGTCAAACCGAGTTGTTGGCATACTCGTTCAGCATCCTTCTCACTGGCTGGGCTCGAGCTTCGGAAGGGAAGGAAATATGGCAAGATCGCTGCCTTGCCCAGGGCAGCTACGACTAGTGCGGCCAGGAGAGCGGAGTCCAATCCCCCGGAGAGTCCCAGAACGTAGCGGCGGAAACCGGCCTTCTTGGTCTCGGCACGGAGGAAACGGATGATGATGTCCTCAGCAAGACGAACCTGGATGGTTAGGTCAATGGCTCGCACGTTCATGGGCTATCCTTTCCATCTCGCGCCGCACTAGAGTGAGATCTTCCTCCCGGCCCAGCGGCACAATAGCATTGCGGCGTTCCGTGAGGGACTCATCTACCATTCCTACCGCCAAATCCTCGACGAAGTAAGGGGCTGAGGCAACCGTTCGCCCAAAGGGATCCAGGATCACCGAGCCGCCGTAGTAGCAAAGCCCTTCTTCGAAACCGACACGGTGGGCGAAGAAGATAAAAAGGTTGAGGTAAGTGGCGTATACATTGAAGAGGCTCTTCAGTTGCGAGTCGGGGTCAGGGCTCTTGCTTCGCACTCCCCGCACCGGTGAGGCGTTGACCAGAGCAAGGTAGCGGGCGCCGTCCTGAGCCAGGAGATAAGCTGAGGAAAGGTGCCAGGCATCCCTGCAGATCAGCATCCCCATCCGGCCGAACTTGGTGTCGAAGGCTCGGATCGCATCGCCTCGGGCGAAATCACGGCCGTCTTGGAAGAGACCATGGGTGGGCAAGTACACTTTACGGTGGATATGACGGATCTGTCCTCCCTCAAAGTACGCTGCGGCAATCACCGGGAAGCCGTCATGACGCTCCACAAAACTTGCCACAAAGGAAATCTCCTGGGAAATGCGCAATAACGCTTGCAGCGGGGGTGAGTCCAAAGTTAACGCCACCTCCCACGCAGCATCCTGCAAGTTGTATCCGGTCAGGGAAAGCTCCGGGAAGATGAGCAAGTCGATCTTCTGGGCTTTTGCCAATTCGAGGTATTGCATGTGTTTTTGGAGGTTGACCCGGACGTCGCCAAGACGGCACTCGATCTGGGCCAGACCGACTTTGAAGGGCATCAGAAGATCTTTCCAGTTTCACGCCATCGCATCGTCAATACCAGCAGAAGGGGACCCCCAAGACCGTAGCAGGCCACGGTCTGGCCGATCAGGATGCTGACCGTCAGGCCCCAGTAAGTGTAGTCAGAAACGAGGCCAAACTGCAAGAGATACCAACTGACGCCAAAGCCATTGGCCAGCACCGGGAAGAGGGGGGCGAGAAGCACGGCCAGGGCGACCGCCCAACCATGCAAGAGGTGCGGGCGCAGTAACCGCCCCGCCATGTAGGAGCCAAGAGCGGCGATCAAGGAGAGCAAACTGCCGCATACCAAGTCGATCACCCCAAAGGGGGAGAAGAGATTGGCCAATGCCACCCCCAGCGCCACCCCCCAGATTGCTTCCGGGAAAAAAAAGGGCAGTATGGTGAGAGCTTCCGCCACCCTTATCTGCACAGCCTGGAAGCTGACCCCGGCGAAAAGCAGGGTAAGGGTTAAATAGAGGGAAGCGATGAGCGCCCCCCGGGTTAGGAAAGTGAGGGGATCCGCTCGCCGCGCAGGGTCTGGTCGCACACTTGCACCACCTCTCGCATGGCTTGCACATCATGCACTCGAACCAGATCGGCGCCGCCTTCCACCGCCAAGGCCACCGCTGCTGCAGTGGCGAATGTCCGCTGGGCGGGAGGGCGCTTCCTGGCTGACTCTAGGAAGGACTTCCGCGAAACCCCTACCAGGAGCGGTTGCCCAAGACCGCGAAAAGCCCTCAGTTCGCGCAGCAGGGTGTAATTCTGGGGGGACGTTTTTCCGAAACCAAAGCCGGGGTCGACGATCAGTTTCTCCCTGGGGACGCCATTTTCCAGAGCCCAAGACAAGCTCTCCTCCAAGTCTGCCATTACCTCCGGGAGAAAATGCCGGTATTCAGCCTTGCTTCGGTTGTGCTGCAAAATCAGCCCCGCGCCATGCGCCGCGACCAGTTTGGCGATGCCGCGTCCGCGGCGCAATCCCCATATATCATTGATCAGATCTACCCCCAGCTCCAAGCCACGCTGGGCTACTTCCTCCTTGCAGGTGTCCAGGGAAACGGGCACTGCAGCTTGGGGGAGGAACTCCGAGAGGAAGTCACGCACCCGCCCCCACTCCTCTTCGGCATCCACCGGCAGATGTCCTGGGCGGCTGCTCTCTCCGCCCACGTCCAAGATGTCGGCTCCTTCCTTGATCATGGCCTCTGCTTTTGCCAACGCCTCGTCTAGATGCCCGCTTATCCCATCGCCAGAGAAGGAATCTGGGGTCAAATTGAGAATCCCTACCAGGAAAGTCCGCTCCCCCCAAGGAAAAGGGCGACCGCGAAACGAGATGCAAGGAGAAATGCTTTCGCAGGATCCTAGAAGACGATCCAGCCGGACAGCCAGAGCGGCCAGCCCAAAGGGCTGTTGGCGCAGCTTCTCGGCCAGTTGGGCGAGCTGGGCAATGGTCCCCAGCAGGAGAGTGTCAGTGGGTTGATTGTGCAAACTTAAAACTTCCCAGGAGATGGCTGCCTCCCCGCTGCGGGCCAGCATCTCCTGTTTCAAGATGTTGGCGGCGCGGGGATCCAAATTGCAGATTTGAATGGCCAGGAATCGTCCTTTAGCAGCCATGATCGGCCAGGAGGCAGGAGAAGCCTGCACTTCACGCAGGGCGTCTTCCAGCTCCCCCCGTGAGCGCAACACCCGGCAGACGGGGGGCAACATCTCAGAGTCTCTCCCGCCCGGAGGCGACCAGCGAAAAGAACTCGGCACGGGTAGCCGGGTTGGTGCGGAAGCCGCCACGCAAGGCGGAAGTGGTGACGAAGCTTCCCGGTTTCTTGACTCCCCGCATGACCATGCACAGATGCTCGGCCTCCACCACCACCGCCACTCCCACTGGATCAAGCCCTCGTTCCAGCACATCGGCGATAAGCGAGGTCAAGCGTTCCTGAATTTGTGGGCGACGAGCCAGAATATCCACCGTGCGGGCAATCTTGGAAAGCCCGACGATCTTCCCCCGCGGGATGTAAGCGACATGGGCGCAACCGGAAAAGGGCAGCAGATGATGTTCACAAATCGAGTGGAAAGCGATATTTCGTATCAGGATCATCTCGGAGTGCGACTCCCGGAAACCAACAGCGAGCTGTTGCAAGGCTTGCTCTTCACTGCCGGAAAATACCTCTGCATACATCCGGGCAATCCTTCCAGGGGTATGGCGCAACCCTTCCCGCTCGGGGTCTTCGCCGATGGCTTCCAAAATCTCCCGCACAGCTCGCTGAATCCGTTCCTGGTCGATAGGCTGGGCTCTGCTGATGACGCTGCCGCCTTTTACTTCGCTCGAGGGAAGCCCTTCGATCGACTCCCTCGCCTGCGATAGGGTATCGATAGCCTGCGGCAGCTTGACAGCCCCCGGCAGGGTGTCTTCTTCCATTACGTTTCCTCTTCCAGGAGGCGCCATTCCAGCACTTTTTCCCGTCCGAAAGAGGCTAGCCGGAGATAATAAGAGAAGGTTTCCAGCACCGCGTCCAACGGCAAGAGTTCGATCGCCTCGCTCGAGGCAATGACTGCTCCGAAGCGCTCGGCTTCCATCCGAACGAGCTCAAAGGCCCGATACAATGGGGTGGAATGGTAATCCAAGAGGTTCATCGAAACCTGGGCCAAACCGCGAGAATCCATCCACATTCCCTGCGCTTGTAGATTGACCAATCCTCCCGAGCTCTCCCGAACAGCCCGGGCGATCCGTTTGGCTACCGCCAAGTCAGCCCCACGTAGATTGATATTGAAAGCTATCAAGGGTTCTCGCGCTCCCACTGCGGCTGCTCCAGCAGTTGGGTGAAGGCGCGGATCCCCTATATCGGGGAACCGCTCGACTTGGCCAATAGTCTCTTTCAATCCTTCGTACTGGCCACGTCGCACCGCTGACAAACGGACTCTCTCGCTGCAGCGAGCCGCTTGACCGTAGAGGTACACCGGAACTTCCAACTCAACCCAAAGGCGCTCTGCCATCCGTTCGGCCAAGCGCACGCAGTCCTCCATACTGACTCCGGCGATCGGCACAAAGGGCGCCACATCGACTGCCCCGATGCGTGGATGCTGCCCCCGGTGATGCTCCATATCGATTCTCTCCACTGCCGTCCGAGCGGCACGGAAAGCGGCTTCCAGCAGTGGTTCAGGAGCGCCGACAAAAGTGAAGACGGAACGGTTGTGGTCTGGGTCGGCAGAATGACTGAGAAGACGCACGCCAGGAACGCTCCTGATCGCTTCGACAAGAGCTGCCAATACATCCAGCCGCCGGCCTTCAGAGAAGTTGGGGACGCATTCGACAAGCGCCCCCTGTTCAACGATCACCTTAAACCGCCGCGGGTTCCTCAGTGAGGAGCCGCTCCAGCTCGTCCCCCTCCAAGACCTCCCGCTGCATTAAGATGCCGGCGATGCGCCGCAGCTTGACGCGGTTGGCGAGGATGATCTGCACTGCTGCCTCGTAGCAACCGTTGATCACTTTCTTGATCTCCTCATCAATCTCCAAAGCCACCGCCTCAGAGTAGTTGCGCTCTCGGGTTAGATCGCGGCCGAGAAATACCATCTCCTCTTTATTGGAGTAGGAAATCGGTCCCAATCGATCACTCATCCCCCACTCCGAGACCATCTGGCGAGCCAGCTCGGTGGCCTTCTGAAAGTCATTCTTAGCCCCAGTGGTGATCTCCCCCAGCATTTCCTCCTCGGCAGCGCGACCGCCCATCGAAAAAGCGATCATATTCAACAACTCGGCTTTCGTTCGCACATGGCGGTCCTCGGTGGGCATCTGGATGGTGTAACCTAAAGCCATCCCGCGAGAAATGATGGAGATACGCTGCACTGGATCCGCGCCAGGCAACAAACGTCCGACCAAAGCGTGTCCGGTCTCATGCAGGGCGATAATCTCTTTTTCCTTTTCCGAGACAAGACGGCTCTTCCTCTGGGGACCTGCGATGGTTCGCTCGATGGCTTCGTTGATCTCGTTGTTGGTGATTTGGCTTTTGCCCAGGCGACCGGCCAACAGCGCGGCCTCGTTCATCACATTCTCCAGATCAGCCCCAGTGAAACCGGGGGTTCGCTGGGCGATGGTCTTCATGTCGTCCGGGTTCTCCAGCGGCTTATTGCGAGCATGAATGCGAAGAATAGCCTCTCGGCCAGCCATATCCGCTGCATCCACCACCACCCGACGGTCGAAACGGCCAGGGCGCAGCAAGGCAGGATCGAGGATGTCCGGCCGGTTGGTAGCGGCGACGATGATGACTCCCACGTTGGCATCAAAACCATCCATCTCCACCAACAACTGATTGAGCGTCTGCTCGCGCTCGTCGTGCCCACCCCCCAAGCCGGCTCCACGCAGGCGGCCAACCGCGTCGATCTCGTCGATAAAGACAATGCAAGGTGCATATTTCTTGGCCTGAGAAAAGAGGTCGCGAACACGGGAGGCGCCTACGCCAACGAACATCTCTACGAATTCCGAACCAGAGACGGAGAAGAAGGGCACCCCCGCCTCGCCGGCCAAGGCCCGTGCCAGCAGGGTCTTGCCGCAACCAGGGGGTCCTACTAGAAGCACCCCCTTGGGGAGCTTGGCTCCTAGGGCCTGGAATTTCTTGGGATTCTTCAGGAACTCGATCTCCTCTTGCAGTTCCTCTTTCACTTCGTCGACTCCAGCCACATCGTTGAAGGTGACCCGCGGGCGGTCATCCAAGAAAAGGCGAGCCTTGCTCTTTCCAAATGAGAAAGCTTGGTTGCCTCCCCCTTGCGACTGCCGGTACATGAAATACCAAAAACCAATCAGGAGGATAAGCGGCAGGCCGTAGATTAGCACCATCTGCAACCAGTTAGAGGGGGGAGGGAGGAAAGCATAGGAAACCTTGTTCTGTTCCAAGAGGGGAATAAAATCCAAGTCTACGCCCGGACGCCACTCGGAGGTAAAGGCAGTGCCGTCTTTGAGAGTGCCGCTGAGCTGGGTTTCGCTGAAATCCACCGACGTCACTTTGCCTTGGGCGACCATCTCTTTGAGGGTGGCATAGGGAATCACTTGGGCTGCCGGCTGGCCAAAAAGAAGCTGCCAAACGCCCCACAATAACAGAGCAATTAGTGCGTAAATGGCGATGCTTCGCCAAATGTTCGTGCGCAAAATTTATAACCTTCCTTTTTTCAAACTGGCCTCATTATAGCCCTCTGCCCTAGGATTTTGAATAGACGCTGGTTTTCAGCGTAGCTACGAATGACAGGTTGCGGTAACGCCCGTTGTAGTCAAGGCCGTAGCCAACAACGAACTCATTGGGGATGGTAAAACCAACGTAATCCACCGTCAAGGGAACCTCACGCCGCTCTGGTTTGTCCAGAAAAGTGCAGATCCGAAGACTCTTCGGCCCTCTCTCGCGGAAGAGAGTGGCCAAGTAAGAGAGCGTTAGTCCGGTGTCGACAATATCCTCCACCACCAGAACATTGTGCCCGGCGATCGGTTCATCGAGATCCTTTACGATCCGTACTACTCCGGTACTCTTGGTGTGAGGTCCGTAGCTGGAGACCCCGACGAAGTCAATCCCCACAGGGATGGAAATAGCCCGCACCAAGTCAGCCAAGAAGATGAAAGCTCCTTTCAATACCCCTATCAACAGCAGCTTATCTTCCCTGTAATCCCAAGCGATTTGCCGCCCCATTTCCGCGATCCTCGCCCGGATCCTCTCCTCTTCAAATAGTGTTCGTTCCAGTTCATCAAGCATCGTCTTTCTCCTCTGTTTCAATTCGAAGGTGCAAGGCTTGTGAGTGATGTTCTTCCAGTTTCCAGCGCTCACTGACAGCCATCCCCACCAGACAGGCCACATCCTGGTCGCAAATCAAGAGCGGAACTCTCCTCCTCTCGGGTGCGGGCACTTTATGATCAGTAAAGAAATCCTGCAACTTGCGCCGATGAGGGAAACCGAGCGGCTGAAATCGGTCCCCGGGGCGCCAAAAGCGCAGAGAGCCTCTGGACGCCTCGGGCCGCAAAATGGAGCCTGGGCCTCCCAGACAGACTTCACGGGGGGGGATCCAACCAGCCAGTACAGCCCTGCCATCCGGCAAAACTGTTCGCCCCGGCACTTGCAGGGTGGTCAGAAAATCGTTGGGTGGGGGCGAGGTTGGTCTTTCTCGCGTCATGATAATGCCGTCATCGCTGCGCAACGCCATCCAGCCGCCTCCTAGGTTGGCTTGTCGACCAGCCTCTCCGATCAGCAACCGCCGCACGGCTTCCACCTCTTGGAAAGAGGTTTTCCTCTTGCATTGGTGCAAAGCATCCAGTATCAATCGCCGGGTAAGAGCCGTAGGGAGCCATCGGGTCCGATCGGCCAAGCACATTTTTTCTCCCTCCTGCCAGCAATAGTCCCGAACGATCAGTCGACTTTGCCCTGACATATATAGATCCTCTCCTGCCAAAATACTGCTGCTTCTTGCCATGGCTTGTTTACATCCAGGGAACTGTTCCTCCAAGAGGGGTAGAACCCTCTTTCGGAGAAAGTTGCGGGGGATCGTCAAGTCGCTGTTGCTGGGATCTTGGCGAGGTTCCAGCCCTCGCCTGTGACAGTACTCCACCGTTTCCCACCGCCAATGACCCAGCAAGGGGTGAAGAACGCGACGTTCTTGGTCCCAAAGCGGGATTCCCTTCAACCCTGAAGTGCCTGCTCCACGCAGCAAACGCAGCAAGATCGTCTCAACTTGATCATCAGCGGTGTGGCCGAGGACAATCCACTCAGCTCCCAGACTGCATCGCAGGTTCTCCAGAAAACGAAAGCGCTCGGCTCGGGCGGCTTCTTCCAGGGAGAGCCCTTCCCGACGCCGGCGCTCCTGCACCTCACCCCGACCAAGAACAAAGGGCAGGCCAAGACGCTCTGCTAGATCCTTGACGAAAAGGCAGTCGCCTTCCTCGACAGGGTCAAGCCCGTGTTGGAAATGAGCGATAGAGAGGGGAAAACGGCCTGTCTCGGCGAGAGAAAGAAGCAAGGCGCAGGAATCCGCTCCCCCGGAAACACCGACGATTAGGTGCGAATTTTCTCGCAGCGGAGGGATTTGCCGAAGAGAAGCTGTCAGCTTGCGCCGGAAAGAGGATCTTGGCGTCATCTTAGTGGTGGCGGCGCAGGGATTCGAACCCCGGACGCAGCGGGTATGAGCCGCTTGCTCTGACCAACTGAGCTACGCCGCCTCAAAAAAAAATTGGTAGCGGGGGCTGGATTTGAACCAGCGACCTCCGGGTTATGAGCCCGACGAGCTACCAGACTGCTCTACCCCGCGCCAACAAGGCTATTTTATGCCGAAATGGAGCAGGGGTCAAGGACGGCTTTCCTAACGCAAGAGTGAGCGGAAGAAGCCGCTTGCGTCCTGCCAGGCTCGCTCCAGCCAGCCAAGGATCCCTTGCCGCTGGGGGATCAAGGCTGCAGGTTCAGACGGAGTAGTGGAAACAAGCAGTTCCGGCGAGAGGCGAAAAACTGTTTCCCCGGACCTGACCATCCCAAGCTCGTTGCGGGCGATCTGTTCCATTTGGAAAGGTGACTCAGCTCCCTCAGCGCGGATCTGCAGGGCATGAAAGGCTTCCTCCTGGGAGTTCTGCTCTTGCTCGGCCTGGGAGAGCGACTCCCGCGCCTCAGCATAGCCTGTGTAGCGCTGATACAGTGCGTAACCGGAAAGAACTAGAAGACCCAGCAGAGCCACCAACAGCAAATTCCGCCAGATTGGCTCTCGAGTAAAACGAAGAGCGTTGCCTGGGACCGGCGGCTGGGTTTCTCCGTTCATCGCCTCACAGCTTCCCCAAGAGGCGCAGAACCGACTCCGGAGTAAAAGGCGCTCGTTTCAATTGGATCCCGATCGCGTCGTAAACGGCGTTGGCAATGACCGGCATGGGGCCATTGATGCAGATTTCACCCACGCTTTTAGCGCCAAAGGGACCGGAGGGCTCCTCGGTAGGAACGAGGATGATCTCGATCTGGGGCAAATCGAGGGAGGTAGGAATCTTGTAGTCGAAGAAGGTAGGATTAAGGGCTGCGCCTTTTGGTGAGAAGCGAAGCTCCTCATAAAGAGCAAAGCCTAGACCGTTGACCAAGGCGCCCAGCATTTGGCCGCGAGCCTGCCCGGGGTGAATAGGTTGTCCGCAGTCCACAGCTGCAACATAGCGCAGCGGTTTTATGCAACCTGTCTCGGTGTCCACTTCTACTTCGGCAAAATGAGCGGCAAAGGGCGGTGGAGAGACCTCTGAGATATGCGAAGCGGAAGCCTCCAATTGTTGCTGCCCGGCTAGATAGAAACAGCGCATTCCGATCTCCTCCAAGGTCGCTTGTTTTCCCGAGACCGTGGAACGAGCGACTCCGTCTGCCAGAATCAGCCCCTCCGCCGGCTCGCCAAGGAGAACGGCGGCCACCGCCAGGATTTTCTCGCTTATGGCCAGCGCGCATTTGCGCACCGCTTCCCCGGAGAGAAAGGTCGTGCTGGAGGCATAGGCTCCCTTATCGAAGGGAGTCAAGTCGGTATCCGAGGAGGTGACCAGGAAACGCTCCAACGGCACAGACAAAACCTCGGCGGCAATCTGGGCAAGGATCGTGTCTGACCCGGTGCCGATATCTGTGGCGCCGATGAAGAGATGGAAGGAACCATCCTCGTTCATGCGCAGGGTGGCGGCGGCCATATCGACCAGTGGGATGGATGAACCTTGCATGAAGATCCCCATTCCCAGGCCGCGGAAAGTATGCGGCCCTACCTGGCGAGGCAGACTTCGCTTCTCCTCCCAGCCGATGGCTTGCCGGCCAAGCTCGATGCAACTCTCCAAGCCGCAACTGGCGATGACCTGAGGAACCCCCTCGCGTCCTTCTCCTAACTTACGGAAGATGGGAGAACTCTCTCCAGAGCGTATGTGGTTGCGGCGGCGCAGCTCCACAGGGTCGAGCCCCAATTTGTTGGCCAACTCATCCATGGCGCACTCCAAGGCGAAATATCCCTCGGTAGCGCCGTACCCACGATAGGCTCCCGGCACCGGCAGGTTGGTATAGACCACGTTGCCAGCAAAACGGACATTCTCAGCCTTGTTATAGAGAGGCAAGGTTTTGCTTCCGGCGTTGAAGAAGATGGTGGCGCCATGCGTCCCGTAAGCGCCGGTGTTGGA
The DNA here is from genome assembly GCA_037131855.1 of bacterium. Classification (GTDB taxonomy): domain Bacteria; phylum Caldisericota; class JANLFM01; order JANLFM01; family JANLFM01; genus JAPLHV01. Next base: position 8,548 of record JBAXQG010000004.1, on the reverse strand, counting down.
TAGGATCTCCATCTCCAGGGCTTGCAGAATCCCATCGCGACCAGCGCCTATCCGAATGCGCACATCCATCGGATGCATCAGGCGAGAAGAGACGAATTCTTCCTCCCGGGTCAGCTCAATTCGCGCCGGCCGGCCGGTTCTCAGCGTTGCCAAAGCGCAGAGATCCTCCAGCAGCACTTCCTGTTTGCCGCCGAACCCCCCCCCGATGCGTGGTTTGATCACTCGAATCTTCCAAAGGGGAAGGTCCAGAATCTGGGACAAGATGCGGCGAGCATGGAAGGGCACTTGGGTGGAACTGCGCAAAACCAAACGGCCTCGCTCATCCAGCCAGGAGAGAGTGATGTGCGTCTCCAACGGCACATGCTGGAAAAAAGGGGTCGACCAGGTTCCCTCGACGCGGAAAGGGGCAGCAGCCAAAGCTTCTTCCACCGCGCCGATCTCCAAGTCGAGATGGGTGACCAAATTCCGCGTCGGGTCAAAGGCGCCTTGGATCTCAGGTTCCTCATGCACTCGCGGCGCACCGGGGCGGCAAGCCTCGGCTGGATCGAATACCGCGGGCAGTTCGCGGTAGCGCACCTCAATCAAGGAGAGGCCTTCCTCTGCTGCCTCCAGTGAATCAGCAAAAACCACTGCAACTCGGTCGCCGATGAAACGGACAGTGCGGTCGAAGATAAAATTATCGTAGGGAGATGGCTCTGGATACCCTTGGCCGGCTGTGGTGTAGGCTTTGCGTGGAACCGAGCGATGATCCAGCGCCAAGGCTACCCCGGGGAGCTGTTCGGCCTTGGCCGTATTGATTTCCTCGATCCGGGCGTGAGCGAGCTGGCTGCGCAAGATCTTGCCATAAAGTAAACCGGGAAGATGGATATCGTCTGCGTAGACCGCTTGACCGGTGACCAGCGAAGGTCCGTCAATCTTGATCGGGCTGGCGCCGACGATTCGTTTAGCTCCCATTGGTGTCTCCTTCCTGGTCCTGGCAATCAACAGCGTTCGTTTCTGCCGCAGTGGGATGCGGCGGTCCCAGCGCTTCCACCGCTTCAATCTGCTGCAGATAACCGGTGCAGCGGCAGAGGTGGCCCGACAGAGCGATGGCGATCTTTTCCCGGCTGGGAGTGGGTTCTCTGTCCAGAAGCGCCTTCATCGAGAGCAGGATGCCGGGCACACAATAGCCGCACTGGACTGCACTATGCTCCAGAAAAGCTTGCTGCAGGGGGTGAAGACGCTCCAGGGTTCCCAGCGAGGAAACCGTCTCCACTCGTTTCCCTGCAACGCGACCAGCCAGCAAGGCGCAAGAGGGAACCGGCACTCCTTCCAAAAGGACGGTGCAGGCGCCACATTCTCCGTTGCCGCAGTTGTTGCCTTTCACCTCCAGGCGCCCATGGCGGCGCAGAGCTTCAAAGAGGCTCTCCCCCGGGTGGATGCTCCAGGATGTCGCTACTCCGTTTAGCATGAAGTCAAGCAGCATCAGCCACCTCCTCAAGATTTCGGCGAAGCAGCACTCCGGCTAGATGGCGGCGATAATCAGCACTCAAGCGCAGGTCGCTGTCTACTGCAGCCTGCCCACGCATCTGGACCACAGCCTGCTCACGCTCCTCCCCAGTCAGACTGCTGCCTACCAGTAGCGTCTCTACCTCGGCCATCCGCTGAGCTGCGCCGGGACGGGCGCCCAGCCAAACGAAAGCTTCGGTCACGCGGCTCCCATCCCATCGTATGCGCAAGAGTTGGTTCAAGAGCGGAATATCCACTGCCGTGCGGGTGAAACGTTGGTAGGCGATTCGGCTCCCTTCCAGCGGCGGCAGCAACACTTCGCGCAGGAGTGGGCCATCCGGCCCGCGCAGGGAGCGGTCAGCATAGTAGTCGGCAAGGGAAAACAAGCGATCGGCCCCGTTGTAGAGGACGACCTGCGCTTCCAGGCCGAGGAAGAGACAGGGTAGGTCAGCCCAAGGGTAGGCTCGTACCAATGCGCCGCCGATGGAGATCATCCCGCGCAGAAGAGAGGTAGCCACACAATTAAGAACTCGCGGCAGAATTCCACCCAGGTGCGCAGCCAGGATTGGCGACTCAATCATCTGCAGAAGAGTAGTGGCGGCGCCAATGGCCAATCCTTCCTCACGACGTTCCAAGTAGGTTAGTGGCAGCCGATCCAGGCTGATCAGCACCCGAGCTTGTTTGCGCGGCCGCCAAGAGAGATCCAAGCCCCCCCCCACCAGGGCGGCCTCCCCCGGGAATTGACGGAGCAAAACCGGAACCTCCCCTATCTCAGTGGGGCTAATGTAGTCAGTTACCTGCTTAAGCATTGTTCCTCCTTCCGTTGGCAGCGATCATCAACGAGACGAGAGTAACATTCAATCGACGGAAAAGCCTGTCGAGCTCCCTGAACCACCACTCGCTACAATCATCTCGCATCGTTCTAATTGTGCATCGTTCGGCTTGCCTTTGGCAAGAGATTTCTCTACAGTCAGGGCAATGATCGCTAGATGTTCAAAAAGAAGCGCCACCCATCCTCAACTATATCGGCAGTTCTCGCCAAACCGAGTTCGAATCCGGCTTGACCCATTCAAGCCACCCGCAGGGAAGCATCCTGAAAGAGAAGGAGTGAGCCAATGAGCAGACAGTTGTGGACCGGAGACGAGGCTGTTGCCTGGGGAGCGATCCAGGCCGGCTGCAGTCTCTCCGCCGCCTATCCGGGAACCCCGGCTTCGGAGATTCAGGAAGTCATCGGCAAATCCGGGGCGGGGGTTCCCGTCTACTGGTGCATCAACGAGAAGGTAGCCTACGAGACAGCTCTGGGAGCTTCCTACGCCAACCAACGCGTCTTGGTTTCGATGAAGCATGTCGGATTGAATGTGGCCATGGATTCCTTCATGAACAGTGTCTTCACCGGAGTGAATGGTGGGCTGGTGTTGGCTGTGGGGGATGACCCAAGTATGTATTCTTCGCAGAACGAGCAGGATTCGCGTCTGTTGGCTGCTTTCGCCAAGACCTTCTGCCTGGAGCCAAGCGACCCCCAGGAAGCCTTCACCATGACCCAGACTGCCTTCGAGATCTCAGAACAGTTGCACCTTCCCGTCCTTTTGCGATTGGTAACCCGGATTTGTTACGGCGAGGGTCAAGTAGAGACAGACTTTTCTCGTCGAGCGGCCAATGAGATCCTCCTTCAGCATGACCGTCGCCGGTGGGTGGTAGTGCCTTCCAATGCCAGAGTTCTCCACAAGAAGTTGAACGCCAGGCAACGAGAACTTGAAGCGATCAGTGAAGGACTGCCCTTCAACGAGATCCATCTGCTCGCCAAAAAGCGCGGCATTATCGCCTCAGGCGTCGCCTATGCGCATGTTCGCGAACACTGGAATGGCAGCGATTCCCTGCTCAAGATCGGCTCCTACCCTCTTCCTCAGGCGCTATTGCAACGTTTCCTGGAGCACTGTCAAGAGATCATTGTTGTCGAGGAGGGCGAACCGTTGGTGGAACGGGCCCTCGCCCGACTGGATCGCAAGGTTCACGGCAAGCTGGACGGAACCTTTCCCAGGGAGTGGGAGATGACTCCCGACTTGGTGGCGCAAGCACTCACCCTTCCCTACTCCCATCGTCCCGCGGAAGTTGACCTGCCTCCCCGCTACCCAGGCTTCTGCGCAGGATGCGGCTACAATCGAGCCTTTGCTGCTCTCAAACGGCTTGCCCCACCAGTGGTGACGGGTGATATCGGCTGCTATTCGCTGGCCGCTTTTCCTCCCCTGGAAGTGATCGACACCATCGTCTGCATGGGCGCTTCCATTGGCATGGCTTTAGGCTTGGCCTATTCCGGCATCAAACCAGTAGCTGTGCTGGGCGACTCTACTTTCTTCCACGCCGGTTTGCCGCCAATGGTCGATGCGGTGCATAACCGGGCCGACCTGCTGGTCTTGATCCTGGACAACGAGATCACCGCCATGACCGGCGGTCAGCCCACCCCAGCATGGGACAACGATGGGAAGGCGCCAGTCGCCTTGGAGCAAGTCCTGGGGGGTCTTGGGGCGCCATTCCGGGTATTCAACCCTAATCGCCCGGAAGCCGAGTTGGATGAGGTCTTCCGCCAAGCCTACGCCCAGCCTGGGCCGATGGTGCTGATCTCGCGCTCCCCCTGCCTAACGGAGGGGAAAAGGAGGAAAGCCGCATGAATAAGGTAGATGTCGTCATCGCCGGGATAGGCGGTCAGGGGAACCTGCTGGTGGCCGGCCTCATCGCCAAGGCAGCGCTCAGCCAGGGTTTGGAGGCGAAACGCTCCGAGATCAAAGGGCTCGCCCAGCGAGGCGGGCCAGTGCAATCCCTGGTGCGAATCGGGGAGAAAGTCTGGAGCCCGCTCATCGAGCAAGGTTCAGCCGACATCCTGCTTGGCTTGGAGCCGGTTGAAGCGCTGCGCTATGTCCAATTCCTGGCGCCTTCAGGGAAAGCCATCGCTAGCAGCAACTTCGCTCCCAATCCGGTCTCCTTCTCCCAGGAAGAGATCTTGACCAAAGCGCGGAACCACGGCTTCTTTCTCCTCCCCGCCACTGAATTGGCCAGGCAGGCAGGCAACGTCCAATCCGCCAACATCGTCGTGCTGGGGGCAGCCAGCCATTTCTTCCCCTTCCCGGCAGAGGTCTTCCACCGAGCCATTGAAGAGAACGTGAAACGCTTTCTGGAGGAAAACCTGAAGGCCTTCGAGCTGGGCCGTCAAGCCATCGTCATCCAACCATAACCCCCTTTGTTCCTCATCAAAAAGTAGTGCCGCGCGGCATTGCTTTTTGCTTCTGCTGCGAAGTTCCCGATGAATCGCCTTCTGCGCGATTGGTTGGGGTGAATCTGGGAATAGTAAGAAATGGAGAAAGGTTCATGCAGTAGGAGGTTCTACTGAAATGAAACGGATTGTTCTCGGTTTTCTGCTGGCAGCCTTTCTCGGATGCCTTTTCACTGGCTGCCTTGCTTCACCTGAACAGCAGCTTTTGCAAGCAGTGGAAGTGCGGGATTACCAGGGACAGCGGCTCGATTCGGTGACCAGCTTCCGGGAGAACTCCATCTCCGGACCCCAAAAGGTCAACCTGGCCACCTACCGCCTGGAGGTGAAAGGTCTTGTCACGAAGACCCTCACCTTACCCTACGACCAGGTTCTCTCCCAATTCCCCAGCTTCAAAAAGGTGGTTACCCTGCACTGCGTAGAGGGGTGGGACGCCACTGTGCTCTGGGAGGGGCCACGCTTGAACGATATTCTTCAGCAAGCCGGCGTCAAGCCTGAGGCGAACACCGTGATCTTCACCGCGGTGGACGGCTACACCACCTCCCTCCCCTTGGAGTTCGTTGTCAACCGGGATCTCTTGCTGGCCAACAAGATGAATCAGATACAGTTGCCCGCTGATCGGGGCTTCCCCTTCGAGCTAGTGGCCGAGGAAAAGTGGGGTTACAAGTGGATCCGCTGGGTCAAGGCCATCGAATTGTCGGCCAACGCCGACTACCAGGGCTACTGGGAGAGCCGAGGCTACTCCAACAGTGGCGATCTGGACCAATCGCACTTCCGCTAATGGGCGCTCTGGGGGAGCAAAGAGAGAGATTTGATCTGACGAGGAGGTTTTGAAATGAAGCCAAAGATCCAGGAGACAGGTTTCGGTTACCTGGTCGTGGACGAGAAACGGATCATGTACGATGCAGTCATCCGTCTGAACGGGTCGGTGGAAAAGCGGAAAAAGGATCTTTCCAAGGCTGTCTTCGGAACCTCGCACACTATTTCCCTGAAGGAAGCCGAAGATGTCTTCGAAAAAGGCGCTGAGCTTCTCATCGTAGGGTCTGGCCAGTCCGGGCTGGTTATGCTCTCCCCGGAGGCAGCAGCGTACCTTCAGAAAAAGAATTGCGCGGTGGAACTTCTGCCAACGCCACAAGCGATCGAGCGCTGGAACGAAGCCAAGGGAGCGGTGATCGCCCTCTTGCACGTCACCTGCTGAGCAGTTCCTCCTCCCTCAATTCCCTCACCCGGGACCGCCGCATCCCAGTGCGGTAACCGCATGTGAGATCCTCCTTTCCTGACACAATAAGAAGCGAGTCAAAAGGGCACGGTCCGATGAAAGTCCGGAGGCGCACTGCCCACAATCCCCCTTCGAGATCAATCTACTCCTTCAGTTTCTTATCTTTGAATGCGCTTTACCCGCATTTTCCACTTCCTCAACAAGAACCGGATGGAAATGGCGGCACAATATAGAAGTGTCCACATAACTGCACCGATGAGTCCACTCACAATGACATCGTTAAAGGTTATCGCTTGATTCGTCAGCAATAGAACCAAGCATTGACTTAAGCTGTAGAGGATGAGGGTAGCCAAGAAAACAACAAGGAGAAATTTCCAGCCCGCCCGATCCCATATCTTCAGCGGTTCTCCCAGCCGGTCATCCTCTTGAAACCTTCGCCCACCTGGGGGCAGGTTCTCCCGCTGGTTTCGTTTGAAGTATTCAAGCTGTTCCCGGTCAAACCAGTTCGACATCGGTCTGATCCCCTTCCATTGTTCTTTGCCTTTGCTATTGTATCAGCGTCTAGATCAATTCACCTCCATTGTTGCCCGATTCGCTCCGCATATCGGGAATGGTAGTCTGCTCTTTCCGCTATCTCAGGTCTTGCGCGGGTGTGGTACATTGCAGGGATGTGCGGATTTAAAATTTTACCCGACCCTCTCCCCACCCTCGTAGCAGGTTATTGTTCCCGACGATTCGCTTCTTCCGCCGGCGAGATCCGCAACTACGAGGATTACGTAAGGTTCTTCCCGGTCATCACCTATCGAACGATTCTCGAGGATCCAGCAGCTTATTTTCCGGATGATCTGACGATGTTCTTGCGGACACGCGGATTCACCGGATCTGCCAAGCAGATCCCCTACTCCGAGGGGATGCTTGAAGAAGCTGCGCGACCGCTGGGCGATTGGATGCGCCGGTGGCTCTCACCCGGAAAGGAAGTCATCGGCCTGATCAGCCTGGCTACAGAAGAGGTGGCAACCGCCAAAGGACCTATTCCTTCCTTCAATGCCCTGGCCAAGCAGCTGGAGGCTACCGGGCTGGCGACGATGCCCCTGAAACCTCTCGCCGGCAACGCCTCACTCTTGGCCCTTGCCAAACTGATCACCCCACAGACGGAGGCGCTGGCCGGCCCGGCAGCCCAGGTCGTGGCCTTCTTGCGTTTCATCGTCAATCAAGGGAAGGCTGATCTGCTAAAACCGCTGCGCTGGGCCTTTCTTACCGGGATGGCCGAGATCGACCGGCTCTTCGCAGTGGAAACCCGGCGCTTGGCCCCACACCTGCAGGTTTTGGAGTTCTACACGGCTGCCGAGGGCCTCTTCGCCTTCCAGCCAGAGCCGTCAGTCCACGGTGGAGAGGAAGCCGGGTTGTCCTTCCAGAATTCGGCCTATTTCTTCGAGATGGACACAGGAAAAGGGACCTTCCCACTGGCCGAGGCACGGCGCGGCGAGACCGGCAGCCTGATCGTCTCCACTCCAGTTTTTCCCCGTTACCGCATCGGCGACTTCCTCCTCCACCTCGGCGAAGGGAATTGGCAAGTCTTGGGGAAAGATGGACGAACGACACGGTTGGGGTATTATCTAAAGCATATGTTCCCAGGATGAAGGAGAGACAATGAAGCAAATCGAACTGATCGCATTCTTGAATGATTATTTGAAAGTGAAGGAAATCAGCGATGATTCCCTCAACGGGTTGCAGGTGGAGGGACCGGAAGAGATCGAAAAGATCGCCACAGCTGTCGACGCCGGCCTAAGCTCCTTTCAAGCAGCGGTGGAGGGGGAAGCGCAGTTGCTGCTGGTACACCACGGCCTGTTTTGGGGAAGCTCTTTCGCCTTGACCGGGGTGTACTACCAGCGAATTCGCCTGCTGGTGGAAAATCGCCTCGGTCTTTATGCCTGCCACCTTCCCCTGGACATGCACCCCGAGGTGGGCAATAACGCCTTGCTGGCCCGCCTTCTGAAGCTGGAAGATCTCGTCCCTTTCGGGGAATACCACGGCAAAACGATCGGCTTTGCTGGAAGGTTGCCCGTCGCTCGTCCATTGCCGGAACTGGCCACGGAATTGGCTGACCAGCTGCAAGCAGAAGTGCAGACGCTGGACTTCGGCGCCCAGGAGATCCGAACCATCGCCTTGGTCTCGGGAGCCGGGGGACATGTCATGGACCAGGGCCTGGAACGCTATGACCTCCTCCTCACCGGGGAGACCAGCCACGCCACCTACCGCCTGGCTGAAGACGCCCGCCAAAGCGTCCTCTTCGCCAGTCACTACGCCACTGAGACGCTGGGCATCCGCGCCTTGGGCGACATGCTGGCTGAACGCTTCAGCCTGCGACACGCCTTTCTCGACTTGCCCAGCCCTTACTGACAAAAAGAAGGGCGGCTCACGCCGTCCTTCTCAACCGCCTTCACCTTTTCTAATGGTGTGGGGGGGTCAGCCTTCCTCGTATTTGGTGTCACTGGCGATACGGGCTCCAGTGTAAATCGGCCGCAAGGTCTCCCACTCATCCCAGAGGGGGGCGGAGGTCTCGCCCCATTCCTTGGCGT
>JBAXQG010000003.1:0-27645 GCA_037131855.1 bacterium | reverse complement strand
CGGTTCCCACAGCCAAGGCAGTGGTGAAGATGCCTTGGCGCCGGCCCTCCTCGACAAGAGCAGGGAAATCGCCTTCCCTGGTCTTGCCGTCCGAGACGAAAATGACATGTTTAAGGGGCGCGCTGGCAGCATCCAGTTGTCGGTAAGCCTCTTTCAAAGCCAAGTAGGCATTGGTCCCACCCCCCGGCCCTTCGGTAAGGATCTTCTCCTTGATCGCCGAGAAATCACGACCGGCGCCAAGAGGAAGAAGCCATTGGGCGGCATCTGAGAAGATCAAAACTCCTACCTGATCCTTGTCCCGCAAAGGAGCAGCGGCTCGAATGGCTGCTTCTTGAGCCAGATCCAGCTTCTTCACTTCGCTGGTAAGGTTCCACATCGATGAAGAGTTGTCGACTACGAAGACCACCGCCATCTCCGGTAAGTCTTCTTCCAGGCGAGGCTTGGAAACGACTGGAAGGAGTTCTTCCAAGTCGCTGCGAAAATAGCTGCCAAGGGTGAAAGAATGACCGCCGCCGACCGCCAAAAGACCACCGCCCAAAACTTGCACAAAGGAGGAGAGAGCTGCCACTTGGGGGGCTTGCAACTCGGTTCGAGAGACATCGATCAGGGCGATCCCCTCGTAGGCGGAAAGAGAAAGAAAGTTAGCCGGAAGATCCGATGGAGAAGTGAGGACAGCAGGCAAGCCCTGATCCTTGATGAGTTGGGTGAAAGATTCCCCGTTCGGCTGAGAGGAGACCACCAGCATCCCACGGGGGGCAAGAACGGAAGGGTAGGCACTTGCCTCGTCATTCTCCTTGAGGGTGTCCTCGGGAGCTGTAATACGCCCCTCCAAAGTGTGAATGCCGGGTTGCTGAAGAGAGAAAAGGAAACGGAAGAGGTTCTCCCCCTCTTGCAGCTCCAATCGTTCCTGGTGTACTTCCAATCCGTCTGCGCGGAGGTTTAGCTGGACAGCCGGAACTCCCTGGGACTCGATCCGGGCGACGAGCGAGAACCGCTCGCCCACCGCCACATAGGTCGGCGCCGACAAAAGCAAAGAGGCATCCCTGAGCAGGGGTGACGTGCCCACCACATCGACCGGAATGCGCTTGCCGGTCAGGGCGGCGATCCCCTCCTCCAGACGGTCTGCCGTATCTTGGCCGTCACTGACCAGGACGACCTTCCCTTCTCCGGCGCCAAGCAAAGCGGCTGCTCCGCCAAGCGCCTTCCCAAGGTCTGTATCGTGGGGGCCGCCGAAGGGGACCAGTTGATTGCTGACTCCATTTCCTTGCGGGAGATCCTCCAATGACAAGGAAGCTTGGGCCGAGCGGGAAATGTCCACCAAGTAGAGGACTGTCCCGCCCGGCATCTGTTGGATCCATTGCGGCTGGGCGAGGGCTAGGACGAGCAGCATAAAAGAGGCCATGCGCAAGACCTGGAGACTTCGCCGGCGCTTCCGCCAACCCAGCAGGAAGAGAGGCAAAGCCAACAAGGTCAACAGCCAAAGGGGAGAGTCCAGTTCAATCATAGCGGCGCCGCAGCAGTTCTTCCATGAGAAAGGAAAATAGAGCCAGCATCAGGAAAAAAACAGTCAAGTCGCGGGGCACCGTGCGCTGTTCGCCGGCGCTGCCCAAACCCTCCAGCTCGGTGTGGCGAATCAGGTTGGCCTCTTGTTGCTCCAGTGGGGCTACCCCGAAAAGGCGCAGCCCGTCTGCCGCTTGGCGGCCGTAGAGGCCGGGGGGATCTCCTCCCCCGGTGTAGTCAGCCACCAACGGGGAAAGAAGGAGGGCTTCCTCCTCCAAGGGTTGGTTGGGAAGGGGATCTCCAGAGAGCCAGCGCATGGCTTGAGCGAGGAAGACCGGGAAGGCTGGCAGCAGGGGCCAGTTGGAAAGGGTCAGGCTCGGTCCGAGGAGGATGGTGCGTATTCCTTGCTGCTGTCCGGCCGCCAAGACCGTTGTTTGAGCGCTTCGCAGAAGCGGGCGCATGGTCGACGAGAGTTCGATGATCGGGGCTTCCCAGAAAGCAACCCGTGCGAGATCCACATAATCCAGCAGTGGGGACGTTTCTGCCCACAAAAGGGGCCTCGTGACAGTCCCCGTCCAGGGGAAAAAGGCATTTCCAGGAGGTGGGTGGATGACGAAGAAAGGCTTTGCGGGCAACTCTGATGGCAGCATTCCTTCGAAGACCAGAAGATCGGCGGGAATCTCCGGGCGGTAGTCCTCCGGTCCCACCTGAACGACATGAAAACCAGCCGATTCCAAGGCGCCGGCCAGGTAGCGGGAAGTCCCCACCAGGAGAACCCGCGGAGGCGCGGAAAGAGGCAGAAAGAGAAAGTTGTCCCAGGGCTGAAGATCCTCTTCCTGGATGGAAACGCGCAAGAGAGAAGGGGTTCCGGCGAGCAGAATGGAGAGATCGACCGTCTCCATGGCCTCCAGCGGAAGCTCACGCTGCAAAAGCGCCAGCCCATCGTCCACCGTCAGGTGCAAGGTTCTAGCAGCGGGGCTGAAGTTGGCCACCTTCACCCACAGGGACTCTCCTTCGCGGGCGCACCCGATCAAGGCATAATTGGGCAAGGGTTCTCCCACGGCCAAGGAGTGCAATTCCAGATTGGGGTACTGCCGCGGGGTAAGCTCCAAAGCTAAGTCTGAGAGTACGTAGACCACCAAAGTCTCATCTCCTGCACGAGCAGCCAAAAGAGCGAGCAAGTCATCAGCGGACGTCGGGGATAGGAAACTCGGCGCCAAGCTATCGATGGCTTGCAGGAGCTCGGGTAGCTCATCGGTGAAGTCGAGGACCAATCCGGGCTTGGAATTGAGCGCCCACAGCGAGACTTGATTGTTGCCCCGGAGCAGCTCCCCGGCCAGTTGTCGGGCTTTCTCCCGCGCCACCTGGAAGCGGTCCGGGGCGAGATCTTGGGCCATCATCGAGAGCGAGTTGTCCAGCACCAGTGCGCAACGGCGGCCAGCCAGGGGGTAGAGGGCGGTCTGCGGGCCAGCGGCGGCAAGGCCGAGGAAGACCAGCGTCAGCACCTGAAAAAACAGGATCAAGCTGCGCAAGAAGCGCCAGCGGGTAAAGCGGGTCAGCAACTCGCGACGCGCCCGCAGGTAAAGAAAGACTTGAGACACACTCTTCCGCATCCGCCGGGGGTGACGGAGATAGATGAACAGCAAAACCAAGATGGATGCCAGGGAAAGCAGGAAGAGCGGTTGAACCCAGGTCATGCCTGGAGAAGGCCTCGCTGGAGGAGCCGGTGAAGGACCGCCTCCTCGATCGACAGGGAGGTCGGAAGGAGAAAGTAGAGCACTCCTCGCGATTGGCAGTAGTCCTGCAAGTTTCGTCGCCAGCGCTCGAAAAAAATGGCGAAAGTGCGCAGGGAAAATCGATCAAGGGACACTTCCAACTTGTCTCCCCACTCGTTGTCGACCAGCTCGAATTCGCCTGCCCGGGTGGGGGCGATCTCCTCCGGCGCCAACAGATGGAGGAAGACCAGTTGATGGCCGAGTGCCAGGAGATGGTTGATCCCCCCCTCGATGCCCCGCGGGGAAAGCGCATCGCTAAGGATCACCAGCAAGCCTGGTTGACGATGTTTTCTAGCATACTCAGCTAGAACAGCGCCTAGCTCACATGCTCCGCCGCTGGGCAAGTCCCGCAGAAAACGGAAGAGCTCTGGGATCATCTGACGACCGCGGTGTTCAGCGAAAAAGGAAGCGCTGCCGCGAGTTGTCAACTCGTCCGGGAGGGTTTGGACGGTAACCCAGTTGTAGGCGGAAAGAGCGACATAACCCAAAGCAGCAGCCAGACGACGGGCGAAGAGCAACTTATTCGGCTGGCCCCAATCCATCGAACGGGAGCGGTCTAAGAGAAGATGCAGGACGAATCCCTCCTCATCGCGGAAGACCTTGACGAAAAGGCGGTCCAGTCGGGCATAGGAGTTCCAATCCACCAAACGGAAGTCATCGCCGTAGGTATAGGTTCGAAAATCAGAGAACTCCACCGAAGCTCCACCCTTGCGTACGAGGTGCTCCCCAGCCCCTTTGCCGGGAATTCCAGGCCTCGGGCGAAAGCGCAGCAGGCTCAACCGGCGCAGGAAGAGGTCGCTAAAACCAGGGAAAAGGATTGCCTCTGGGGGCACCCTACTCTCCCAGACGCGCGATTGCCTGGCCCAGTATTTGGTCCGCGGAGATCCCTTCCACCTGAGCCTCATAGTTCAACAAGAGACGGTGGCGCAAGGTGGGAAGAGCTACCTGGCGAAGATCCTGGCGGGAAACGTGGAAACACCCTTCGCCAAGCGCCCGTACTTTGCCGGCCATGATTAGGGCCTGGGCTCCCCGTGGGCTGGCGCCGAAGCGTACGAAGCGGCGCACCATCTCCCCGGCTTTTCCATCCTGAGGCCGGGTCGACTCCACCAACTCGATGGCGTACTGATAGACAGCCTGGGCCACCGGCACTTCGCGAGCTAGCTGGTGCATGGCCAACAAATCGCCGGCTTCGGCAGCAGCCTGAATCGCAGGCGTCTTTAAACCCGTAGTGCGGTTTAAAATCTCGATCATCTGCCGGTCGGTGGGATACTCGATGAGGATCTTCAAGAAAAAGCGATCCAACTGGGCCTCAGGCAACGGGTAGGTCCCTTCCATCTCAATCGGGTTCCCAGTGGCGAAGACATAGAAAGGCCTCGGCAAGATATGGGTGGCGCCGGCAACAGTCACCGTGCTTTCCTGCATGGCCTCCAACAGAGCCGATTGCGTCTTGGGAGTGGCCCGGTTAACCTCATCGGCCAAGACCAGGTTGGCGAAAACCGGCCCCTCCTGGAAACGGAATTGTCGCTTCCCGGCCTCCTCCTCCAGAACCAGGGTGCCGGTAATATCGGCCGGCATCAAGTCCGGGGTGAACTGAATGCGAGAAAAACGGAGGGAAAGAGCCTGAGCCAGGCTGCGCACCATTAAAGTCTTGCCAAGGCCGGGGACTCCTTCGACCAAGGCGTGTCCTTGGGCGACCAAGCAAAGCAGCAATTGACGGACCACTTCCTCCTGGCCGACAATGGCCTTTTCCACTTCCTTTCGGATCGAGGCCATTCTCTCGCTGAACTGTTCTGGTGTCACGGCGCATCCTCCAAGAAAAGGTAATAGGATCGTACCAAGGACTCCAACTCCGGGGGGAGAGCTTGGCGGGTGAGCTGCTCAACAGCTTGCTGCCGGTAGCGGGGCATGGCATCACGGTAGTTTTGGAATGGTTGAGCATTTTCCGTCTCCCCGCCCGGTTGACCAGCCTGGTAGGAAGATTCCCCTTCTTGCGGCAGAACGAGTGGCGTTCCCTCGGGAGGGAGCTGCATGCTAGCCCCCGGCAGGGTGTCCTGGGGAACATAGAGCAACCCCTGGTCTCCGGCTGCTGCCATCTGGGGGGGTGCTTTCTGGTACTGCTGGGAAGCTGGCACACTCTCCATCTCGCCCGAGGAGAGGCCGCCTTGCGTACCCGAACCAGAAGCAGGTTGCACCTGGCCCTCCGCTCCCGCCTGTTGATCTCCGGGAAGTTGAGCGCTTTGGTCGCCCCCTCCCCCACTTTTCCCGCCCAATTGGGATAAGGTTTGGCCGAGAGAGGAAAGCAAGGCTTGCTCTTGCGGCAGCAATTCCTCCAATGCTTGCATGCGCTTCGGCAGTGAGGTGTCGTTCTGGCGCAAAGATGCAGCGAGATCCTGCAGCGCTGTGCGCAAGGCTCCTTCCGGGAGATTGGCCAGCATCTGCTGGATCTCCTGCGCCATCCGCAACTGTTCTTGGGTGGAAAGCTGCTCCAGTTGGCTGAGGGCAGCTCGGTCACCCTCCATCCCTTTGGCCAGGAAGGATAGGTCGGGGCTATCCGCCAGTGCCGATTGGCCTTCACGGTCTCGTTGCTGTTCTCCCTCCAGGCGGCCAGCAGCCTGCTCGAGGAGGTTTCGCGCCTCCCCCAGATCCCCCTTTTCCAGCGCTCGTTTGGCTTGGATCAGCTCCATATAGGTAATTGGGTCATGGCCGGGGATCCGCGCGTATTGTTGGGCTAGTTCAACCAATTGCGGCGTTAATTGCTCAGCCCGAAGGAGGCGGTAAGGAGGCAGCCAGATCAACAACACGGAAAGCGCCAAGACTGACAACAGCAGCACCAATGGCCATCGCAGCCGGCGGTGCGGCCAGGGAAGCGATTCGCATCCAGCCAAGCGTTCCTCCGTGAGATCAACCAAGCGAAGCGCCAGTAAACCTCCAGTCGGGTTCGGGTCAGGTTGGAGCAAAGCCAACGCTTCCCGAGCGGTGATCAGCTGCTCTCCCAGGTTGTAGGCGCGGTCAGCCTTCCAGGCTGTCTCCGCGACCCCCGGCAGCCGGCCGCGGGCTCTGGTAAGCAAATACAATGCCCCCGGCAGGAGAAGGGGGAAGAAAGCCCAGGGAGGAGGGGTGAACTCCAGGAAACGCGCCAGGAAGAGGAGAGGGAAAAGTGCCAAGGAAGCAAAGGCAAAAGCCCACAGCAAATGATAGCGGAGGAAATCGTGACGCTCCCGCCGCACGGCTTGATCAATAAAGGAAAGAATCCTCTCTCCAGCCACAAGACCTCCAGTCTATTTGGGGTTTCTTACCCCATTAGATGGCAGGGAGGAGTAAAAGTTGCCTAGGCTATTCGCAAACGCAGGAACCTCTTTTTTCCCACGCGCAGGATAGCCCCATCCCGAAATTGTTCGAGAGTTGGGTGCTCGCTGTAAGGAAGGGGCTGCTCGTCTAAACGGATGCCGGCTTGCTTGAGCAGGCGGCGCACCTCCGACTTGGACTCCGCCAAGCCTTCGCTGACCAGGAAAGAAGCCAGGTCGAGCGGCAGGGAGACAGTGCGTGTACTGATGTCTGAAGGAGCCTCTTTGCGGGTGAAGACTTTCTCAAACTCTTCCCGCTGGCGCCTCCCCTCTTCTGCCGAATGCAACCAGGAGACAATCCTTTGAGCCAGGTCCAACTTGACCGAACGCGGGTGGAGAGTCTGCCTGTCGATCCCCTCCTTCAATTGTGCCCACTGGTCTGGCGTGGCCAGGTTGAGGTAAGTCCAGTAATGCCCCATCACCTCGTCCGGGACCGACATCACCCGGCCAAAGATCTGTTCAGGCGAATCAGTGATCCCGATATAGTTATCCATGCTCTTGCTCATCTTTACCTGTCCGTCGGTGCCTTCCAGGATTGGCATCGTCAAGCAAACCTGCGGTTCCTGTCCAAAGCTTCTCATCAGGTCTCGCCCCACCAGGAAGTTGAAGAGCTGATCATGACCGCCCATCTCTACGTCGCAGTTCAAGGCGACTGAATCGTAGGCTACCATCAGGGCGTAAAGAAACTCATGGATATAGATCGGCGCCTGGCCCGCAAAGCGCTTCTGGAAATCATCACGCTCCAGCATCTGAGCCACGGTAAACTGGGCTCCCAACCTGACCACCTCCCGCAGGGTGAGGGGATCCAGCCAATCAGCGTTGTAGACCACCCGCGTTTTGTCCGGGTTGAGGATCTTGTCCACCTGCTCCTTGTAGGTGCGGGCGTTGACCTCCACTTCTTCCTTGGAGAGCGGCGAGCGGACGGTAGACCGGCCGGAGGGGTCGCCGATGCGGGCGGTAAAATCGCCGATGACGAAGACCACCTCGTGGCCGAGGTCTTGAAACTGGCGCATCTTCAGAAAACAGACGGCATGGCCGAGATGAATATCCGGCCGGGAAGGATCGGCGCCGTATTTGATCAGGAGTGGTTTACCGCTCTGGTTTGACTTTTCCAGCTTGGCCAGCAGATCGTCCGGGGTGACCAAGTCCAGTATACCCTGGGATAGGATCTCGAATTGTTCGTGGGCAGAAAGGGTCTTCATCATGGGCGCATCTTACGATCGGTTCGCTCGTTTGTAAACTGTCATCAGACAATCATCCGAGACATTGCAGAATAATCGGGGAATAAAGGGGACAGATTTATTTATTTTTTTAAATAAATAAATCTGTCCCCTTTATTCCCATGTTCCCCATCACACCAATCACTTCAGGTAAACGATGGTGACGCCATCACCGCCCTCGTTCCCTTCCCCCATGCGGAATCGAAGCACCGAGGCGTGGGAACGGAGGTGCTGATGGACAGCCTGGCGAAGCGCTCCCGTTCCCCGCCCATGAAGGATATAAACGAAGGGGAAGTTGGAAAGAACGGCATCATCCAGGTATTTGTCCAGCGTTGTCAAAGCATCTTCCACGCGCACGCCGTGCAGGTCCAACTTCCAAGAGAGGTCGGGTCGGGTCATGATGATGGAGCGATCCCCCTCGGATTTGGATGAGGATGCTCGTGTGGACGAAGGCAACCCTCCCCCTTCCAGCGTCTCAATCTCTTTCTCGGTCACAGAAGCCCGCATGGTGCCCACTTGCACTCGTGCCCGGGCAGCGGCGAGGTCGATCTCGATGATCACTCCCTGCGACTTGAAGCGGGGGATCCACACCACTTCTCCCGGCCGCAGCTTGGCGAGAGACACCGGCAGGCCGCGCCGGTCGGTGTCCATGGCTTGCTCTCCGACCTCGCTTTCGGCTTGCTCAATCTCCTTCTTGATGGCTACGGTACGAGCTGAAGGCCGCTTCTCCTGGCGCAATTGCTCAAGCAGCGTCTCCATCTGGCTGCGCGTGTCGGTAACCACTTTCTGCGCCTCAGCGTAGGAAGAGCGAAGGATCTCTTTCTTCTTCTTCTTCAGTTCTTCTGTTTGCTGCTTATACTCCTCCCGCAGCTTGATCGCCTCCGATTTCGCTTCCTCGGCTTTTTTTCGTTCGGTCTCCGCCTTCTGCCGTTCCTCCTCCAGGTGCGTGATCAACTCGTCGAGGCGTTCCCGCTCCACCGTCAGGAAGGTCTGGGCTTGCGCCAACACCTCCGTGGAGAGGCCCAGACGTTTGGCGATGAGGAACGCGTGACTGGAGCCGGGGACTCCCATTTTCATGCGGTAGGTCGGAGAAAGCGTCTCGGTATCAAACTCCAGGGAGGCATTGCGGGCTTCGCGGTGGGTATAGGCGAAAGAGATCAACTCGGTATGGTGGGTGGAGACAATGGTGCGAACCCCTCGGTTATGGAAGCACTCCAACACCGCTGTTCCCAGAGCGGCGCCTTCTCGCGGATCGGTGCCCGCTCCCAGCTCATCCAACAAAACCAGCATGTTGGGCTCCGCCTCTTTGATGATCTTGATGATCTGAGAGAGGTGGGAACTGAAAGTGGAGAGCGATTGCTCCAGCGATTGCTCATCGCCGATGTCGGCATAGACGTTTTGGAAGATGCCGATCTGCGATTGGGAGGAAGCCGGGATATGCAGACCGGCTTGAGCCATCAGCATCAAAAGTCCCGCTGTCTTTAAGGAGACCGTTTTCCCGCCGGTGTTCGGGCCAGTGATGACAAGGGTGCGGAATTTTCCGCCCACATCGATCTCGATCGGCACTGCTGGCACTCGCAACAAGGGGTGACGAGCGTTGTACAGCTCGAGGAAAGCGCCGTTCTCTACGCGTGGGGGGCTGGCCTTGTACAAGTCGGAAAGGCGAGCCTTGGCGAAAATGAAATCGAGGCGGGCCAGATTCTGCAAAGAACGGTTGAAATCCGGAACGAGCTCCCCCACCTTGGCGGTTAATTCAGCGAGGATGCGCTCCTCTTCCTGCTTGATCTTCAACTGAACCTCACGCAGCTCGTTATTGATATTGAGGGTAGCCAGCGGCTCCAGGAAAACGGTTTGACCGGAGGCAGAACGGTCATGAACCACTCCGGGAAGCTGAGACTTGTACTCCTGTTTGACTGGGATTACAAAACGTTGATCCCGTACGGTGATGATGGGGTCTTGTAAAAGTTTGCGCACCGAGGGGGATTCGATCAGATCCTGCAGCTTGTCGCGCAGACGGCTCTCGATCAAGCGAGATTGCTTGCGCAAGCGCAACAGCTCGAAGGAAGCGCCATCCAAAATCTCACCGTTCGGTCCGATGGCTTTCTCGATCTCTTTCTCCAAAGATGGGAGAGCGTGAAGCTCCTTGGCTAAACCGGTCAAGGTGGCGTAAGCCCGCGCTTCCATCATTTTGCTCTTAATCTGGCGCAGGAGAACGAGGAAGGATTTGACGTGAAGCAACTCCTCGGGAGCCAGCATCCCGCTCACCCGGCACTTCGCCAGGATCGGGCGCAAGTCAAAGAGCTCGCCCCACCCGAAATCGCCAAATTTATCCAGCCATTCACGAGCTTCGGTTGTTTCCTGGAGGCCTTTCTGCACTTCTTCCAGCTTTGTCGAGGGGGCGAGTTTCTCGGCAATCTCCTGGCCGTATGGGGTCAGGGTCAACTCCAAAAGTTTCTCCACGATCTCGTGGAAGTCCAGCACTCTTAGCGCGTGGGCATCCATGATCTCACCTTGAGAGTCACGCCCTGCCGGGGGCTGTTCTGTTGCCAAGCTCGTAGAAGCGCCAAGGCTGATCAGTCCAGGACCCGGCATAGCCAACTCCGATCCGTGGTCCGGCTCCGATCTCCCCTGCCTCGCGACCCGGGGAAAAGCGCAGCGCACTTTTGCACAAATCCCATCCGTTCATCCCTCGTTCCACTCCTAGCGCCTGGCAGAGTTTACCGGGGCCGTTGGTCAATTCCTCTTCCCGCCTTGCCCGTGGCCTTCGACAGCGCATCACAGTAGCCCCCGGCAGCTTGTCAGCCCCCGGCAGCTTGTCAGCCCCCGGCAGCTTGTCAGCCCCCGGCAGCTTGTCAGCCCCCGGCAGGGTGCTCTGGCCTATACAGGGCACCAGAGCTCTGATCAACACCGCTGCGGGATAGCCTTCCGGTTCAGTGACCACGTTGAGGCAATTGTACATCCCATAGATCAGATAGACATAGGCCAAGCCAGGTGGACCGAACATTGTTTCGGTGCGGCGGGTTCGTCCACGCCAAGCGTGGCTGGCCTGGTCGTCGGGTCCAAGGTAGGCTTCCGTCTCGACGATAAACCCGCTGCCAAGCCCATCTGGGCTTTGATGAAAAAGCAAGGCGCCGATTAACTGTTGCGCTACAGTCAACGTGCCGCTTTTCAGAAAGCTCTCCGGAACCTCCTTTAGCGGCTGCGCAGCACTGCTCCCTGCTCCTCCAAGGAGCGCTCGATGGAGGTCATCGCTTGGCTGATCTCCGCCTCGGTGAGAGTCCGCTCACTGTGACGGAATCGCAGCGAGAAGGCCAGGCTAATCGTACCGGGGGGAATGTTCTCGCCCTGGTAGCGGTCGAAGAAGGCTACCTGCTCAAGGAGCGGTCCCCCCGCCTCCCGGATCATTCTTTCCCACTGGTCATAGGGAATGTCGGTGGGGATCACCAGAGCAATATCACGATCGGCTGCGGGGAAACGCGAATAAGGTTGGAAACAAGGTACAGCTTGATCGAGGAAGGAATCGATGGCGATCTCCGCCAGCAAAACTCCCTCCTTCAGCTCGAAGCGCTTGCTCAGGGAGGGCCCAACCTCGCCGAAGACTCCGACCAGACGGTCCTTGTGGAAGACGGCGGCGCTGCGGCCGGGGTGCAAGTCGTGTTGGTAGGGAATCGCTTGAAAACGCAGCTCCTCTGCAAAGAGGACTTCCAGCCACCCCTTCAATCGGAAGAAGCTCATCTCCCGGATTCCCCCCTGCCAATCCGCCTCCTGCCGCACAGCAACAGCCAAGGCAAGCAATCGCGGCTCCTCGGGCAGTTCCTCTTCGCCTCGCCATCGATAGGCTTTCCCCAATTCCACGCAGCCAAAGAGAGGGTGGCCTCGATGCTGGTTAGTTGCCGTCACCTGCAGGAGAGAGGGCAGAATACTTAGTCGCAGGGCGGATCGCTCGGGAGAGTTGGGGTTGCGCAGGAGCATCGAGGGCTTGCCCTCTGGTGAAGCATTGGGCTGGTCAACTTCAAGGAAAGTGAAAGTGTTCCACTCCGGCGGAACAAGGGGAGCGGTGACTACCTCCGTCAGTCCCTGCCCCAGCAAAAAGGAACGCCATTCCGGCCATTTGCGCCGCCAGGAGGGCTCCTGGCCGCGCCGCAGCGGACCAGCCGGCAAATGATGAGGCACACGGTCAAAACCGATGATGCGGGCGATGTCCTCGATCAGATCCACCTCCTCATGGAGGTCTTGCCGCCAAGGGGGCGACTGGACTTCAAGGACAGTCTCCCCGGTCGGGGAAAAACCCAAGCGATCCAGGCTGGCGACGATCTCCTCGCGGGAGAGGTCGGTAGCCAGGATCTGGTTGGTCTGTTCAGGACGAATCCGCAGACGTTTGGGCGGCAGCGGTTGGCCGCAGTCTACCCGACCGGTCAGAACTCGGCCGCCAGCCAAAGCGGAGAGCATGGCGCTAGCCCGGCGAGAGCCTTCCTCCACACTATAATGGCTTACACCCCGCACAAAGCGCTCGGAAGCTTCCGTTTCCAGACCCAGCAAACGGCTGGTGCGGCGAATGGAAGCGCTCTGGAAATAGGCGGATTCCAGTGCAAGACTCCTCGTAGCCGGGGTCATTTCACTGTTCAACCCGCCCATTACCCCGGCAATGCCCAAAGGCTTTTGCGGATCGGTAATCAGGAGAACACTGCTGGCCAGAATCCTTCTTGCGCCGTCCAGGGTCACCAGCATCTCCTCCGGCCGGGCTTGGCGGACGATGATGCGTCCTTCGGCAACCTGATCCAGGTCAAAGGCATGAAGAGGTTGACCGACCTCCAACATGACATAGTTGGTGACATCGACGACATTGGAAATAGGGCGCATCCCACTCTTCCAGAGGCGGCTGGCCAACCACAGGGGAGAAGCCTGGATCCGTGCATCGCAGATCACGGCGGCCAAGTAGCGTGGACAAAGGAATGGGTCTTCCACTTCGACTGCCACCAAGTCGGAGGCAGGTGTTGAGGAATCCATCCGTTGGAACTCGACTAGGGGCTGCAAAGGCTCTCCGGTAAAAACAGCAATCTCCCGGGCGAGACCAAGGACTGAATTCCAGTCCGGGCGGTTGGCGGTCACCTTGATCGTAAGAAGAGTATCGGGGAGCCCGAGCAACTCGCCTAAGTCAGCACCGAGCGGGCTCTCCGCCGGCAGAGCGGCAACTCCTTCTTCGCCCAAGGGAAGCAGCTCCTTTTCAAGACCCAACTCAACTCGCGAGCAGAGCATCCCCTCGGATTCCGCACCGCTGAATCTGCGGCGCTCGATAACCTTGCCGGGCAGCATTGCTCCAGGTAGAGCCAACGGCGTCACCAAGCCGATGGCCAGATTAGGCGCTCCGCTGACAACTTGGCAAACGCCCAAGGATCCTGCCTCGACGCGCACCAGAAGATTGTGCGGATCACCAGGGATAGTCTCCATGGCAATGATGCGGGCTGTCACCACTTTGCTGAAGGGACAAGCCAGCGGCAGCGCCGCTTCCATCTCCAGCCCAGCTCTCAGCAAAAGGTCGGCAAGCTCGCCAGGCGCGGGCAAAACCCCGTTAATCTCTTCCAACCAGGAATAGGGAATCTTCATCGGAATTGCTCCAGAAATTGGCTGTCGTTCTCCAGGAAGAGGCGGATTTCAGGAATGTTGAAACGCAACATGGCAATCCGTTCCACTCCCATGCCGAAGGCAAAACCGGTAAATTCTTCCGGGTCAATGCCGCAGTTGCGCAGCACCTGAGGGTGTACTTGGCCGCAGCCCATAATCTCCAACCAACCGGAATGACCGCAGCCGGAACAACCCTCCCCTCCGCACAGTCCGCAGGAAACCATCATCTCGGCCGAGGGTTCGGTGAAAGGGAAATAGCTGGGGACGAATTTGGTGATCCTCTCCGGACCGAAAGCCTCAGCTACGAACAGACCAAGGACTCCCTTGAGGTTGGCAAAAGAGATTCCCCTGTCTACTACCAACCCCTCGACCTGGTAGAAGATGTCCATGTGGGTGGCGTCGATGGCTTCGTGACGGTAAGTAATACCAGGGGCGATGATCCGAATCGGCGGTTTTCTCGCTTTCATTGTGCGGATCTGTACCGGGGATGTGTGAGTGCGCAAGAGCATCCGTTCGGTGATGTAATAGGTGTCCCACATATCGCGAGCGGGGTGTTCAGCAGGCATGTTCAGGGCCTCAAAATTGTTGCTGTCCCACTCCACCTCCGGACCCTCGACGATGTCAAAACCGAGGGAGAGGAAGATATCCTCAATCCCTTCCAGGGTGCGGCGAAGCGGATGGCGGTGTCCAAGGCGCGGCTGGATGCCGGGAAGGGTGATGTCTACCCGCTCCGCCAGGAGACGTCGCAGGGTCTCTTCTTCCTCAAGAACCTCTGCTCGCGCTGCCAGGATCGCCTCCAGCGATTGTTTGAGATGGTTCAAGCGAGCGCCGGCTTCTCTCCGCTCTAGAGGCGGCAAATCCCCCAAACCACGCAAAAGGGCAGTGAGCTGTCCTTTCTTGCCAAGGGTGCGAACGCGAAGCTCCTCTAACTGGCGAAGGTTTTCAGCCTTCCGGCATTCCTCCGCAAGCTGGACCTGGGTGATGACAACCCAATCCGAGGGGAGCTCTTCTTGGCCGGCAGCAGAATAGCCCCCGGCAGGTAGAAAAAGATTGCTGATTTTGGATTTTGGATTGCTGATTTTAAGACTTTCCAATCAAAAATTTCTAATTATTAATTAGTAATTGATAGTGGCCTTGGCGATCTCGGCCAGTTGCCCGAAGACGGTCGGATCGTTGACAGCAATCTCAGCCAGCATCTTCCGGTCTATCACAACCCCCGCCACTTTCAGGCCGGCGATCAGCTTGTTGTAGGGAAGGCCCTGCATCCGAGCGGCAGCGTTGATGCGCTGGATCCAGAGGCTGCGAAAGTCCCGCTTGCGCAGGCGACGGCCCTCATAGGCGTGCTGCAAACCCTTCATGACGGTCTGCTTGGCCACACGGATGCGAACGTGACTGGAGCCCCACGTTCCCTTGGCTTGCTTTAGTATCTTTTTATGGCGGCGATGGGATGTCACCCCGCCCTTGATACGGCTCATTTCAAATCACTCCTCACCTGCCCGATTTGGACAGCAACGCGCGGATGCGCGGAAAATCAGCCTTATCGACGCAGACTTGCTGGGTCAGGCGTCGTTTGCGGGCGCTGGATTTCTTGGATAATAAATGCGAGTGCCCGACATGGCCGCGCATGATTTTGCCTGTTCCGGTGATTCTAAACCGCTTGGCTGCTGTCTTGCAGGTCTTCGCCTTTCTTGCCACTTGCTTCTCTCCGTTCTGCCGGTTTGTCCACTTTCTTGGAGGCTAGAATCATGATGATCCGTCGCCCCTCCAAAAGCGGCTTGCGTTCGACGATGGCTATATCGGCCAGTCGCTCAGTCAAATTGTTCAGGATGTCGAATCCTTTGTTGCGATGAAGTTGTTCCCGCCCGCGAAACTCGACGATCACCTTAGCCTTATCCCCGTGTTCCAGGAAATCAATCAGATGGTTGATCTTTGTCTGCAGGTCGTGTTCGCTAATACCGGAGCGGGAGATTTTGATCTCCTTGATATCGCCTTTCTGGTTCTTACGCGCCTCACGATCTTTCTTGGCTTTTTCGAACTTGAACTTCCCGAAATTCATCAGCCGGCAGACCGGTGGCCGGGAGGCAGAGGAAACCTCCACCAGATCCAGGTTTAACTCATCCGCTTTACGAAGGGCCTCGTAGATCGAGAATATCCCTAACTGTGCCCCGTCAGCACCGATCAATCGTACCTCCCGGGCCCTGATCTGTTCGTTTACGCGCAAGTCCTTACTGATGGGACGTTACCTCCTGATCTATTGTCAATGTCAGCTTTGCACTCCTTTCCAGCAGAAAAGGCGGCCGTCAATGTTTCGACGCCGCCTCATGCCATTACGCTCATTCTGTCGCTAAAACCCGGTAAACAGCCCTCAGGCGCTACGGGGTGAGAAGCCGGCGGCCTCTTCTTCAGCTCGTGGTGCAACCCACGAGCAGTCCTTATCATTAACAGAAAGCCTCAATCCCGTCAACCAACCAGATCCCGCCAACGTACAGAAGTAATTCAGTGGTTAAGTGGTCGAGTAATCCTCAAGGATCAGCTTATTTGCTTATCCACTTACCTACTTATCTACTTAACCACTTTACCACTTAACTACTTAATCACTGTCCTTTAGCTTAGGCTGCGGCTGGCGACTTCCTCGCGCATCGCCGCGACCAAGCTGCCAAGCGGTTGGGAACCCAGATCGCCTTTGCCCTTGCGGCGCACCGAGACCGCTTCCGCTTCTGCTTCCCGGTCGCCCACGATCAGGGCGAAGGGGATCCGTTGCATCTCCGCATCGCGGATCTTGGCGTTCATCTTCTCGGAACGTATGTCAACTTCCACTCGCATCCCAGCCTCGCGCAAGGCGCAGGCAACTTGCTGAGCGTAAGGCAGGTGGCGGCTGGTGATGGGGATCACCACTGCCTGACGGGGCGCCAACCAGAGGGGAAAGTTGCCGCCATAGTGCTCCAGCAAGCCGCCGATGAAACGTTCCATGCTTCCCAGCACGGTGCGGTGGATCAGCGCGCAGCGATGCTCGCGCCCGTCCTCGCCCATGTAGTTGATGGAAAAACGGACCGGCAGGTTCAAGTCGACCTGGCAGGTAGGGCCTTGCCAACTGCGGCCCAGGGCATCAAATAGTTTGATGTCGATCTTCGGCGCATAAAAGGCGCCGCCTCCTTCGTCCAGTTGGTAGTCCATTCCCCGCTCCTGCAAGGCTTGGCGGAGCGTATCGGTAGCGAAGGCCCACTCCTCTGGTGAACCGATAGACTTGGCTGGGCGAGTAGCAAGAAAAGCCTGATAACGATAGCCGAAAGTCTTCATCATGAACTCAGTAAGGTCCAGAACCTGATGAACTTCGTCTTTCAACTGCTCCGGGCGGCAGAAGACATGGGCATCATCCTGGGTAAAGCCACGCACTCGCAGCAGTCCATGCAGAACGCCGGAACGCTCATAGCGGTAGACCGTCCCCAGCTCGGCATAACGGATCGGCAAATCACGGTAGCTGCGCGTAGCGGTCTCGAAGATGCAGATGTGCGCGGGGCAGTTCATCGGCTTGACTCGGTAAGGCTGGTTGTCAATATCCATTGGGGCATACATCATCTCGCTGTAGGCTTCCAGGTGGCCGGAGATCTTGTAGATCTCTTCAGAGGCGATGTGCGGCGTATAGATCAACTGATAGCCATGCTTCAGGTGCTGCTCGGTCCAGAAACTCTCGATTTGGTGGCGGACGATCGAACCGGCCGGGTGCCAAAGAATTAAACCGGCGCCAATGGCTGGGTGGGTGGAGTAGATATCCATCTCTTTGCCCAACCGGCGATGGTCTCGCTTGGCCGCCTCCTCCAACTTCCAAAGATGCTCCTTGAGGGTTTCCTCGCTGGCGAAGGCCGTGCCATAGACGCGTTGCAGCATGGCCTTGTGCTCGTCTCCCCGCCAGTAGGCGCCGGCTACCGAGAGCAACTTGAAATGCTTCAAGGAGCTGGTGGAAGGAACATGAGGCCCGCGGCATAGATCGACGAAGGATCCGTTTTGGTAAAGACTGATCGGTTCCCCTTCCGGCAGATCTTCGATCAACTCGACCTTGTAGTTCTGATCATGGTCGGCAAACCAGGCCAGGGCTTCCTCGCGCGAAAGATCCCGGCGTTGGAAAGGGGAGCTCTCTTTGGCCAACTGGCGCATGCGCTCTTCGATCCGCGGCAGATCCTCCGAGGAGAGCGGTCGAGGCAAATCGAAATCGTAGTAGAATCCATCGGCAATGGCCGGCCCAATGGCCAACTTTGCTTCCGGAATCAAGTCGAGAACGGCTTGCGCCATCAGGTGGGAAGTGGAGTGGCGAAGAACTTCCAACCCAACCGGCGTGTCTGCAGTCACCCACGTGACGTTGTTCTTCCCCAGTGCTTGATCTATGTCGACAAGCCGCTCTTCAATCAACGCAGCGACAGCCTGTAGGGGGGGTTGCTGAATGGCCTCTTCAGGGCTCATGCCTGATTCCTCCTTCGGATCGGGTAATGAATGCCAAGCATTCTAAAGTAATAGAAGCGGTAAAGCAAAAAGAAGAGGATCAATCCGACCGCTGCAGCGAAGGGAAGAGCGTACGGACGAGCCGGCAACAAGACCCAGTGGCGCAACCAGAAGTAGTGAAGGGTGATTGCCTCTAGAACCACAGCCTCCAGTAGGAAGAGGGTTGCGAAGAGGGCTTGCCGCTGGATCAGGCTATGCAAGAAAACGGCAAGGATCCCCCCGAGGGTAGCATAGGAAACGGTGACAAAGCCACGATCAAAGATGAAGAAGCCGGTAAAGATCTTGCTCTCGCGATTGAGCAAGAAGAGGAGAAGCGTTTGACCAAGGCCGAAACAGAAGCCCAAGAGCAGCCCAGCACGCATCGCACGGGGGGCAGTGAAACCCGACTTCAGCAGCCAGGGAAGGCCGAGAAAAAGAAGAAAGAATAATATCCCGGCAGGGATCACCTCCAGCAGAGGAACCAAAGGTGAACTAAGCGCCCCGGCTACAGCCCCGGTAAACGCTGCGAGAAGATATACTTTTCCTAGTGCAGGAGAGGAACCCTTGATCATGCCGCCTATCTTACTGGAACAAAGGCTCCTTTGCCCACAATAGTATTATTCTATAATCAGTGACTCAGTAGCGAAGTGGGTAAATAAAGAAGTGAGCCAATGCTCCGTAGGGGCGGGTTTCAAACCCGCCCTTGCCTGCTCGCTTGCTTACCTATTGAATGAAGGCTGGCTCCTCAGGGTTTGCGGACCAGTGCTTCCTCCAATACCTGGTTCATATGCTCCACCAGAATGAAGTGCAGTTCTTTCTTGATCTGGGGCGGAATTTTCTCCAAATCCTTCTCGTTCTCCTTGGGAAGAAGCATTGTTTTGATCCCGGCTCGGTGAGCAGCCAGGGCTTTCTCTTTGACTCCACCAATGGGCAACACCCGACCTCGCAGGGTGATCTCCCCGGTCATTGCCACCTCTCGCCGCACCGGCTTTCCGGAGAGGGCGGACACCAAGGCAGTTGCCATGGCAATCCCGGCCGAGGGGCCTTCCTTGGGTACAGCGCCTTCGGGGACGTGGATGTGGACATCATATTTGGAGAACCAACCCTCCTCCAACCCCAGGTCTTTGCTGCGGCCGCGCACATAGGTGATTCCGGCCCGGGCTGACTCTTTCATGACATCGCCAAGCTGACCAGTAAGGCTTAGTTCTCCCTTTCCAGGGACGATCGCCACCTCGATGGGCATGATGTCGCCACCGTACTCCGAGACGGAGATACCGGTTGTGACGCCGATCTCGTCCTTCTTCTCCTTCTCGCCATGGTGAAAGCGTGGCATGTCCAGGTAACGGGTAATATTCTGGGGAGTGACCCGGACCATGCTGAAGTCGGCTTTTTCCACTTTCTCGCGGGCTACTTTGCGGAAGATATTGGCGATTTCCCGCTCCAGGTTGCGAACCCCGGCCTCTCTCGTATATTCGCGGATCATACGGAGCAAAGCGCCCCCCGTGATTCGCAAATCACTCTTGGTCAAACCGTGGGCTTCCAATTGCTTTGGGACCAGGAACTTCTCGGCAATTTTGGCCTTCTCATCCTCGGTGTACCCGGGTAGCTGCAGCACTTCCATGCGATCAAGGAGAGCTGGGGGAATGGTGTGCAACATATTGGCGGTGGTGATGAAGAGCACCTTGGATAGGTCAAAGGGAACCTCGATGTAATGGTCCGAGAAGGAGTGGTTCTGTTCCGGATCAAGGGCTTCCAGCAAGGCGGCGGAGGGGTCGCCGCGGAAATCGGTGCCTAGTTTGTCGATCTCGTCGAGGAGAAAAACCGGATTCTTGCTGGCAGCGGTCTTCATCCCTTGGATGATGCGACCGGGCAAGGCTCCGACGTAAGTGCGGCGGTGGCCGCGGATCTCCGCCTCATCTCGCACCCCGCCCAGGGAGATACGGACAAAATTGCGCCCCATCGAGCGGGCAATGGACTTGCCCAGGGAAGTCTTCCCCACACCGGGAGGGCCGACGAAGCAAATGATTGGGCTTTTCATCTTCGTCGTCAGGTGACGTACGGCAAGAAACTCCAAGATGCGCTGCTTGGGATCCTTCAAGCCATAGTGATCCGCCTCCAGAATCCCCTCAGCTTCCTTCAAATCCAGAATGTCAGAAGTCTCCGTACTCCAGGGCAAGTCAAGCACCCAGTCCAGGTAGGTTCGCACAACGGTTGATTCAGCCACCATCGGCGGCATTTTTTCTAGTCGAGCCAGCTCTTCTTCAACCTTTGTTTTGGCCGCCTCGGGCAGGTTGGCTTTCTCCATCTTGGCTCGGTAGGCCTCAATCTCTTGCAGTTTCTCGTCCTTTTCACCGAGCTCTTGCTGAATAGCCTTCATCTGTTCGCGCAGGAAGTACTCTTTTTGGTTCTTCTCTACCGATTCTTTCACGCGATCTTCCAACTTCTTGGCCAACTCCAGCACCTCCAACTCCTTGGAGAGGAGTTCAGCCAAGCGCTGCATGCGCCGGGTAACGTCGGTAATCTCCAACAGCTCCTGCTTGACCGGGATGGGTAAAACCAGGTTGGCTGCCACCGTGTCGGTGAGGGTGCGCGGGTCTTCCATGTTCATCACCGTCACAACGGTATCCGAGGAGACGCGGCGGGAGAGTTGGGCATAACTCTCGAATTGCTCCGTAACCATCCGCTTGAGAGCGTCCAGATCCCGGCTGGGCTCTACCGTCTCGTGCTGGATATGAATTTGCGCCCGGTACGAAGGGGTGTTCTGCAGGTATCGCTCGATCTTCACCCGGCAGACGCCCTCCACCACGACCGAGAAGGTTCCATCCGGCAATTTCAGCAGGCGAAGAATCTCAGCCCCAACTCCCATGTCGTAGATCTCTTCCGGCGCCGGATCATCCGTCGATTCGTCTCTCTGTGTGGCCAGAACGACCAAACGATCCCGCTGTACCGCCTCTTCCAGGGACTTGGTGGATTTCTCCCTCCCCACCACCAGGGGAATAACCATGGATGGGAAGACGACGACATTGCGCAGCGGGAGAAGGGGCGCTTCGCTGATCGATTCCCATGTATTTATGACATCTTGGTGTGACACGATGGTCTTACCTCCATTCTTTCGAGGATATTAGCACTCTTTGGTCGCGAGTGCCAATTCGTTCGAGAACCGGCTCATTTGCCTGCCTGCCTGGACCGGCAAGAAGGCCTATCCACTAGGGAAGCTTGCGGATGACCAAGTCCACCAAGCCGTAATTCTTGGCATCATCGGCGGACATATAGTAATTTCGCTCGGTATCTTTCTCGATCTTTTCCAAAAGCTGGCCGGTATGGGCAGCTAAAATGCGGTTGAGGATATGCTTGGTCTCGAGGATCTCTCGCGCCTCGATTTCGATATCCTTGGCAGCGCCAGAGATCCCCTGGCCGCCCAATAAGGGCTGGTGGATGAGGATCCGCGCGTTGGGCAAGGCCATTCGCTTTCCGGGCGTCCCAGCAGCCAGCAGCAAAGCCCCCATGCTCGCCCCCAAGCCAATGCAGATAGTGTTGATGGGGGATCGCAAATACTGCATGGTGTCATAGATAGCCAGACCGGCGGAGACTACTCCGCCCGGACTGTTGATGTAGAGATAAATGTTCTTGCTGCTATCTTCCGCTTCCAACAATAAAAGT
Organism: bacterium; assembly: GCA_037131855.1. Classification (GTDB taxonomy): domain Bacteria; phylum Caldisericota; class JANLFM01; order JANLFM01; family JANLFM01; genus JAPLHV01. Next base: position 6,051 of record JBAXQG010000003.1, on the reverse strand, counting down.
TGAGCGATAATATTGTTGGCTGCTTCGTCCATGATCGGCCCGCCCAGAAAAACGATGCGGTCCCGCAAGAGACGCGAATAGATATCGTACGATCGCTCCCCGCGCGGTGTCTGTACTTCCACCCAAGGAATCACCACGAGAGGTCTCCTTCTTTACGGTTCATCTTCGGAACGATCAGAGTCATCCTGCTCCAACGATGGAAAAGAAGCTTTCCAATCAGCCACCAAGAGGTCGATGGATTTGATGCGACTCAGCGTTGCATAGGCATTTTCCTCATCGCTGTGGCGGTGTTCAGCTTGTTCAGTTGCAACTTCCTCTTTACTGACCTTTATCTGACGCTGGCGAGCGATCTCAGATAAGACAATCTGCTCTTTCAATAGCTCCACGGCCGTTTTCCGTCCGATGGCTTCGTTCCACTCGGCCTCGCTCATCCCCAATTCAGAGAGCATTTGCTCAAAAGTGCGTCCCTTCTGTTTGAGCATCTCGGAATAAGAAGCCCGATAGTTCTCTAGTGCTTTCTCTTGGGCAGAAGCAGAGAAGTCGAGTTGGATCTTCTCCAGATAGTGCTGCAGCAGTTCATCGCGCAAGGCCTTCTTGTAGCGCCGTTCAGCTCGCTCTTTCAGCTCGCCCTCCACCTTGGCTCGAACTTCTTCCATGGTCTGTAAGCCGAAATGACCGGCGAAAACCTCATCCTCTGCCGGCAATAGCTTCTCTTTAACCTCAACTGCCTCCACTTGAAAGGATACAAGCTGCTCGCGGGATATCAATTGGAACGTTTTCTCCTCGCCGGCGGATAGACCGACGAGTTGCTCGTCAAAGCCCGGTAACACTTGCTCCAAGCCTAACTCGAAAAAGTCGGAGCGCCAGTCTTCACTCCCTTCCAGACGCCATTTCAGGAACACCGCATCGCCGATCGCAGCCGGCTGTCCCTCCTTGGTCCGGTAATCAGCGTAGCTGGAGCGCAGTTTGTAGATAGCTTCCTCCGCCTCTGCTTCCCCTACCAGAAGCGGTGGAAGGTGGAGCGGTATGCCGGCAACGGAAGGCAGTTCCACCTCGGGCCAAGGGTCGACCCACAAGGTGATGCGCAGTGGCTGCCCCTCCTCGAGGGTTTCGATTTTGGCTTGCGGGGTGAAGAGGGGCGACACCTTCTCCTGACGATAGAACTCCTGAATGGCCTCCTCCAGCAAACGGTCCACCGCGTCCTCGCGAATCTGCTCTTCGCCGATATGAGCTTTCACCAAATTCAATGGCGCCTTTCCCCGGCGGAATCCGGGAATGTTCACTCTGTTCGCGTAGGACTGAGCGATCTGCTGCATCGTGGCAGCTACTTTCTCGAAAGGCACTTCCAGTTTGGCTTCAATCTGGTGATCCTGCCGACTCGTTACAATCTCCAATTCGGACTCCTTCAATTCCCAGCGGCCGAATAAACCTCGCTCGGCATCGCTTTGACAGTCCGGCTATTTTCTCAGATCAGGGGGGAATCGTCCAACGCCAATGGGGGCTGGCTGGACCATTTCGGGAGATCCTTGAATCATAAAAAAACAGGGGCTGCCGGGCGGCAACCCCTGCCATGGGGGAGGTGGGAAGACAGGCGATTTCTCGTTTGTCGAAGTTACTATATTCTAACGGATAATCCTTGTCAAGGGGTTTTGAAAAAAAATCGTTCGTCTTTGTCCGTCAGCAATGCTCGTCTGCAGTAGGCCTGGGCGGACAAAAGAGAGAGCGTCCCAAGGTTGTCTGGTAAGCCGTCCAGCGCTCTCCTGGAGGGGTCTGGCCGATCAACTCCTGAAAACGCTGTACCTGCGCATCGAGATTGTCGGCTTGGTGCAAGGCGATCGCTTCAGTGGTCATCGGCAGGACCGGAGAGCCATTTTCCCGCGTACCGTGATGGCTGAGGATGAGGTGGTCCAAGTGCAAAACCAGCTCAGGCGAGAAGCCCGGGATCGCCGCAACAAAGGTCATCACCAACTGCTCCCCCAGGATGATATGATCCAGCAATCGTCCGGCGTCGCTGATGCGAAAGGCCAGCCCTTGCGGCAGATAGGTCTCCACCTTTCCCACATCATGGAGCAAAGCCCCAGCGATCAGCAAATCCCGGTCCATCCCGGGATGATCGGCCATGGTCGTCTCCAACAGCCGAAGTACGGCGAGGGTGTGGTCAAGCAAACCTCCGTTGTAGGCATGGTGAATACGCATCGCGGCAGGAGCTCTAAGGAATCGGGCAAGGAAGGTGGGATCTCCGAAAAACGCTTCCAACAGGGCAGCCAAGTGCGGCTGCCGAACCGCTTTCACCCAACCCGCCAGGGCAAGCCGTTGTGCTTCTGGATCCTTCCCGCGCCTGGGCTGCAGCTCGTCTTCCTGATATTCACCGGGCTTGGCTGGACGCAGGGTTTGGATCTTCACCTGCAGCTCTTCCTGGTAACGTTGGGTAGTTCCTTGCACCAATAGTGGCGTCCCCACCGGGCAAGCTTCCAGCGCTTCCACGGTAGCATCCCAGAGGCGAGCGGTAATTTGGCCGCTGGCATCCCCCAGGATCAGGTGAAGGTATTTTCCATGTTTCCCAGAGAGAGGCCGCAGCTCTACTTCGTGGACTACGAAACAGCCACTCACTGAGATGTCGGGATTGAGTTCAGAGATCATCTGCTTCGGCAACGATTCACCTTTCTATCTGCGACGGCATTCCCTCGCCGGAAAGCTCGCGGTGTAAAGAAAAAGTGGTGCGAAGGACGGGAGTCGAACCCGTATGGTATGAACCACTGGATCCTAAGTCCAGCGCGTCTGCCAATTCCGCCACCTTCGCGCGTCAGCGGAACGATAAGCCAAACCCGCCTACTTGTCCACTTCCAGGATGCCCACGCCACGAACCGCCCGAGCATGGATCACCCGGCGGCGGATCTCTTCCAACATCCGGTAGGGACGACGAATCCCATCGACCCTGACATCGGGGACCAAGCGCTCGCTGGAAAGGATCTGCAGGTCGCCGACATCGAAGATACGGTCAAGAAAGGATTGGTCCACTCCCATATCACGAACGCGCATCAGTTCCAGGTAATCGATTTTACGGGCGATGAAGCCTCGTTGGCGAATGAAGCGCTGGGTAGTCAAGCGATAATAGCTGCCTAAAACGTAATAGAAAATCGCCAGTACGAGGAAAACGCCCACCAGGAAGAGAGCCAGGGCGATCCACCCCCAGATGGTGTACCAAATCGGCTGGTTCGCCTTGAAAAAGGCAGCCAAACTGTCGGCAAGTGACACCCGGTAGATGAGGACGACCAGGCCAAGAACGAAGAAGAGAGCAGCTAGGAACCATTGGGCGATGAATTCCAAAAGTGAGCGGCGCCCGTGCCAAACGAACTCTTCTTTCTCCTCGATGATCCCGCTGGGCCGCGATCCCAACATCTGCTGGGAACGCTCAGCAGAGGGCGGAACGAACTCGCTTTGGGGAACCTCCTTCTCCTTGCGGTCGAAGAAGTTGGGTTCTCGCTCACCGCCCGACTCGGCAGCAGCCAGGATCAACAAGCTCTTCTGGCCAACTGCAGCTTCCCCGTCGGGGGTTGCCGGGGCGACTGGCTCGGCCGGGGCAGCCGAGGCAGACACATCTGTTGTTTGTTGGACCTCGGAAGTCAGCGCTGTTGCCCCCACTTCCCCCTGCAAGCCGGAGACGGTTTGCCCGCACTTCCAACAGAATTTGTCCCCCTTGTGCAAGGGGCTGCCACAGTATGTACAGTTCATCATGCCTCCTTCTTCTTCATGATTGGTTCGCTTATCCCTTCTCTACCTGCGAAAACACTTAAGGAGTCGGCCGTATCGAGGTGAGGAAAGCTAGATAGAGGAAGCCCGTCTTCCCCTCCACCCGAACACTGGCCCACTCTCCCTCCTGCCAAAGGAGCTCGACTTCAGTATCATGGAGAAATCGGCCGATCACCTCGTATTGCTCTCCCGGCCCTTCCCGCAGGTTGGCGGCCGTGCTGCTGATAAAGCGCAACGCTTTGCTGGGAGTAATCGTTTGGCTGGGAAAGGTTGGATTGGGGGAAACGGATAGGGTCGGGTTTGTGGGCGCCGCCGAAGATCCGTTGTCACTTGGCAAAGGCGAGGAGAAGGGCGGCGTGCAACCCCCTACAAAGACAACCGCCGCCAAAACCAATACCCAATCTAACCATCGAATGCGCCTAAGCACGGCTTCATCTTACTTCCTTTTCGCTCTTTCCGGCAGAGTCTGGCCATCTTGAATGGATCTAATTGGATAGAACCTTGGCCAAGGCAAGCAAGGCCGGGTCCAATTCCTTTCGTCGGACAGCGACCTCTTCCAACGGAGTGGTCTTCACGTCACTGCCCTGCAGGCCCACCAACACGCCGTACTCGCCTCGCTCCAAAGCTGCGGTGGCCCCGGCCGCCAGTCGCGTCGCCAACAAACGGTCGAAAGCTCCCGGTGAACCTCCCCGCTGAACATGTCCGATGATCGTCACCCTGAGGTCGTAGCCAAGGCGGTCGCGGTGTCTCTGGAAGTACTGAGCCAGCAGTCCGGCATTGTAGGTGGCGCCTTCTGCCACCACCACTAGCGCATGAGACTTGCCGCGCTGGTAGGATTGGCGGATCTCTTCGGCGAGATCCTCCGGGTCGATCTCTACTTCCGGCAGAACGATCGCTTCGGCCCCGCCGATAATCCCGGCCACGAGAGCCAGGTAGCCGAATTCCCGCCCCATCACCTCCACCAGGAAAGCGCGGTGGTGCGAGGAAGCAGTTACCTTGAGACGGTCGATAGCCTCCAGGGCAATGTTGAGGGCGGTATCCACCCCGATCGTCAAGTCCGAGCCCCAGAGGTCGTTGTCGATGGTGGAAGCCACTCCGACGACTGGAAAACCCATCCGAGAAAGTTCTAGAGATCCGATTTGAGAACCGTTTCCCCCGATTACCACCAATCCTTCGATGCCCATCGAGGAGAGGTTATTCAAAGCTTTACGGCGGCTATCCTCCTCTTTGAACTCGGGACAACGGGCGCTCCCGAGAATGGTCCCCCCCTGTTGGAGGATGCCCCCCACATCGCGCAAGCCAAGGGGTGCGCATTCACTTTCGATCAATCCCTTGAAACCATGGCGAATGCCAAAGACTTCCCACCCTTGATCGATACCGGTTCGCACCACAGCGCGAATAGCCGCATTCATCCCGGGGGCATCCCCCCCGCTAGTCAGAACTGCGATTCGTTTCATCGCACCCTCCTCCTCTTTAGGCCTCGTCGATTGCCCAAAATGCCTCGTTCAGGACAAGGCGGAATAACCAGTGACGGTAGCTTTTTCATGATGATCAAACGGCTGATTCGGCAGAAGTAGATCAGTTCATGTTCACTTTCTCGGCTTGTTGTTTCTCCAAACATTGCTGCCCAAACCTGTCAGCGATCTTCTGCAAGTGGGCTTGCCAAGTTTCCTGGGTGTTGTCGCGCGGTATGCGCATTGGCATGGCGATCTCGTTCGGCATTGGGGTTCGGCCGATTGTCATTAGGCCAAAGCTCGTCGTTTCATAAGGAATTGGATGCGATTGCCCATTTCAATATCGATCTCTCTCATCATCACCTCTCACTTATTGTATGTCATGGGCATCAAGTTGTCATACCAGCAATGGCTTGTTCCTGCTGATGGAGAGCCAAAGAAAAAAGCATTGAAGGGAAATATGTTCATTCTTTGTTCGACTGCAAGGGAGTGGCAAAACCAAACCAAAAGTATTTCGGAAGAGCTTTCATCTGGTGGATCGCACAGGACTCGAACCTGTAACCCTCTGATTAAGAGTCAGATGCTCTACCAATTGAGCTAGCGATCCACGGCCCGAAACGATAGCACACCCTCCCTTGAAAGGCAAAGCGGAAGACAGCTCCCTACCCAGCCAGAACACGTCTTCAGAGGGGATAGGTCAGCCCTTCGTGCGGCTCGATGCGGCTGCAGCCAAGACCTACTTTTCCCTCATGGTTTAACAGTTCTCCCACTCGAAAAAGCCCTGCGCATACTGTTTCTGTTGTATCATAACAACAGGAGGAGAAAACCGTGCCGGAGATCTTGATCA
>JBAXQG010000002.1:0-31093 GCA_037131855.1 bacterium | reverse complement strand
GCAGTGGTCGGTTCCCGTTTGCTCCCTGCCGAAGGGGGCATTAAAGTCGGCCTCGTCACAGATGTCGGCGGCCGCGGCGATAAGTCTTTCAACGATTCTGCCTTGCGCGGCTTGGAGCAGTGGGCTGGCGGTCAGGATCTCTCCACCATCCCTGCCGACTTGAAGAACATGGGCATCGTCAGCCTGGGGGTAATCCCGGTCATCCTGGAGTCGAAGGCTTCCGAGGACTACATCCCCAACCTGACCAAGCTGGCCAAGGATGAGCAATGCGACCTAGTCATCGCCGTGGGCTTCATGTTGGCCGACGCTGTCAAGGAAGTCGCTCCGCAATTCCCCGACACCAAGTTCATGTTGATCGACTCCACCGTCGACCCGATGCCGTCCAACCTGGTCTGCTACACCTTCAAAGAACAGGAAGGCTCCTTCCTGGTCGGCGCCTTGGCCGCCCAGATTACCACCAAGAACATCCTCGGCTTTGTCGGCGGCATGGAGCTGCCTATCATCAAGAAGTTCGAGGCCGGCTACAAGGCAGGCATCCAGACCATCAACAAGGATGCCAAGGTCTTGGTCAACTACACCGGCAACTTCACCTCTGCTGATGACGGCAAGAAGGCTGCCGTTTCTCAGTTCGGGCAGAACGCCGACATCGTCTTCGCTGCTGCTGGCGCCTGTGGTATCGGCGTCATTCAGGAAGCTGAAGGCCGCGGCGCAGGCTTCTTTGCCATTGGCGTGGACTCCGATCAGGACTACATGGCGCCCGGACGCGTGCTGACCTCGATGATCAAGCACGTTGACCTGGCTGTTTACGATGCTTGCAAATCGGTTGCCACTGCTACCTTCAAGTCCGGCCTCATTGAGCTGGGCGTCAAAGAAGGCGGCGTCGGCTACAGCGCTCTTACTTTTACTAAGGACATCATTCCCGCGGCCGTACTGGCCAAAGTGGATGCCCTGAAAGCCTTGATCGCCGATGGAACCATCAAGGTTCCTGCTACCCTGGAAGAGCTGGCGACCTTCGTTCCGCCGGTTCTCCCCGCTGGCATTAAAGTCGGCCTCGTCACAGATGTCGGCGGCCGCGGCGATAAGTCTTTCAACGATTCTGCCTTGCGCGGCTTGGAGCAGTGGGCTGGCGGTCAGGATCTCTCCACCATCCCTGCCGACTTGAAGAACATGGGCATCGTCAGCCTGGGGGTAATCCCGGTCATCCTGGAGTCGAAGGCTTCCGAGGACTACATCCCCAACCTGACCAAGCTGGCCAAGGATGAGCAATGCGACCTAGTCATCGCCGTGGGCTTCATGTTGGCCGACGCTGTCAAGGAAGTCGCTCCGCAATTCCCCGACACCAAGTTCATGTTGATCGACTCCACCGTCGACCCGATGCCGTCCAACCTGGTCTGCTACACCTTCAAAGAACAGGAAGGCTCCTTCCTGGTCGGCGCCTTGGCCGCCCAGATTACCACCAAGAACATCCTCGGCTTTGTCGGCGGCATGGAGCTGCCTATCATCAAGAAGTTCGAGGCCGGCTACAAGGCAGGCATCCAGACCATCAACAAGGATGCCAAGGTCTTGGTCAACTACACCGGCAACTTCACCTCTGCTGATGACGGCAAGAAGGCTGCCGTTTCTCAGTTCGGGCAGAACGCCGACATCGTCTTCGCTGCTGCTGGCGCCTGTGGTATCGGCGTCATTCAGGAAGCTGAAGGCCGCGGCGCAGGCTTCTTTGCCATTGGCGTGGACTCCGATCAGGACTACATGGCGCCCGGACGCGTGCTGACCTCGATGATCAAGCACGTTGACCTGGCTGTTTACGATGCTTGCAAATCGGTTGCCACTGCTACCTTCAAGTCCGGCCTCATTGAGCTGGGCGTCAAAGAAGGCGGCGTCGGCTACAGCGCTCTTACTTTTACTAAGGACATCATTCCCGCGGCCGTACTGGCCAAAGTGGATGCCCTGAAAGCCTTGATCGCCGATGGAACCATCAAGGTTCCTGCTACCCTGGAAGAGCTGGCGACCTTCGTTCCGCCGGCCGTTCCCTAACCTAGGCTATCGAACAAGCAAGGGAGATGGGGTTTTCACCCCATCTCCCATTTTCATCGAGAGGTGAGCATTGGAACCGGTTATTGAGCTGAAGGGCATCACCAAACAATTCCCCGCGGTTCTGGCCAATGATCATATCGACCTGTCCATCCGGAAGAAGGAGGTCTTCGCCATCGTCGGGGAAAACGGCGCCGGGAAGACCACCCTGATGAACATTATCTATGGGCTCTACCAACCGGACAGTGGAAAGATTTTTATCCGCGGCAAAGAAATGCGCATCAACGGACCCCACCAAGCCATCGTCCAAGGGATCGGCATGGTCCATCAGCATTTCATGTTAGTCCCCGTTCTAACGGTGGCAGAGAATGTCGTCTTGGGCATCGAACCGACAAGGGCCGGTTTAGTAATGGACATGGACCGGGCGCGCAAGGAAGTGGCCGAATTCTCTCAAAAATACGGGATGCCGATCGACCCGGATACCCGTGTGGAGTACCTCCCGGTAGGGATGCAGCAAAGAGTGGAGATCATCAAAGCGCTCTTTCGCGGCGCCGAGATCCTCATCTTGGACGAGCCCACCGCTGTCTTAACCCCGTTGGAACGGGAGGGTCTCTTCTTGACCATCAACGCCTTGATAGAACAAGAGAAAACGGTGATCTTCATTTCTCATAAACTAAACGAAGTAATGGCTATCGCCGATCGGATCGCCGTACTGCGAGGAGGGCGGGTGATGGGCGTCGTCGACAACAAGGAGACGAGCGAGGCGCAGTTGGCGCGGATGATGGTCGGGCGAGACGTAGTGCTGGACATATCCAAGAATCCCCAGAAGCTAGGAGAGCTGGTGCTAGAAGTGCAGGATCTCCGCGCCAAAAACGAACGAGGATTGGATGCAATAAAGGGCATCTCCTTCCACCTTCGCCGGGGAGAAATCCTCGGTATCGCCGGGGTGGAGGGCAATGGACAGACTGAATTAATAAGAGTTCTAACTGGCATGGCCAAAGCGGAATCAGGCAAAATCCTGGTGAACCGCAAAGATATGACCGGAGCTTCGGTCAAATCGTTGCGCCAGGCAGGGATCGCTCACATTCCCCAGGATCGCTTGCGAACCGGTTTGATCCTTCCGTTCAAGATCTCCGAGAATATTGTTCTGGGGATGCATGCTGAGCCCCCCTTTGCCCGAGGCATTGTCCAACAGCGGGCTGAAGTGAACCGATTCGCCAAAGAGAAGGAAGAGGAATTTGACGTGCGCCCGCGGGATATTACGGTCAAAGCGAGGAGCCTCTCCGGCGGGAATCAACAGAAGGTCATCATCGCCCGAGAAGTCTCCTCCGGTCCAGAGGTGATGATCGCTGCCCAGCCCACTCGTGGCTTGGACATTGGCGCCACAGAGTTTGTGCATCGCAAGTTGTTGGAGGAGCGAGATAAGGGCAAGGCAGTGCTTCTGCAATCCCTTGAGTTGGAGGAAATTCTCTCACTCTCCGATCGGGTAATGGTGATGTATGGGGGCGAAATCGTTGGCTGTTTCGAATCGAAGATGACCAACGAAGATGAACTTGCTCATTACATGCTGGGCCTGAAGAGGCAAGAGCATGTCGACGCCTAAACTACGTCTCTCCTATTCCAATCTCCTCGACTTGCTGGTTCCTATCGTCTCCATACTCCTGGGTCTAATTGTGGGGATGATCCTCATTGCCCTAGCCGGAAAGAATCCTTTCGGAGCATACGGGGCGATGTTTAGTGGAGCCTTCGGCAGCATTAACAACATCTCCGAAGTGATCATCAAGACGGCGATTCTCACTTTTACCGGCCTCTCCGTAGCTTTTGCCTATAAAGTGGGGCTCTTCAATATTGGCGCGGAGGGGCAGTTCATCATCGGCGCCATCACCGCGGCTTTCCTGGGTCATTGGGTCCATCTTCCGGCGATTCTTCACATCCCCTTGATCATGGTGGCCTCCTTCATCACAGGAGGGCTTTGGGCAGCAATCGCCGGTTGGTTGAAAGTGACCCGCGGAGTGCATGAGGTGATCTCGACGATCATGCTCAATTGGATTGCTGTCTACTTGGTGGAGAGTTGGTTAGTGACAGGCCCTCTTTCTGCAGTGAGCGCTACGGGATCAAATGATGCCGGAACCCCGATCATCGACGGGAGCGCCATGCTCTGGCGTTTCATTGGCTATCCGCCCGATCAGGCCGGAAAAATCGGTCTGCTAGCCGTCATATTCCTCGTGGCCTCCATCGTCGCTCACTACATTCTCAACCGCAGCCCTTTGGCAAAAGCAACCAATTGGATCATATCTTTGGTCATCGGCGCTGGAGTGGCTGGTCTCTCCTCGATTGCTATCTTCCAGTGGCAGTACGGCATCCCTGGGGCACGCGCTAACATTGGGATCTTCTTCGCCATGGCTGCAGTAGCGATCACTTTCATCCTTCTTTATCGCACTGTTACGGGTTACGAGATCCGAGCAACCGGTTTCAACCAGGAAGCCGCTCGTTATGCTGGGATCAACATCAAGCAACGGACCATCTTGACCATGTTCATCGCCGGTGGACTTTCTGGCGTGGCTGGGATGCTGATGGTGTGCGGTACGGAAAGACGCTTTCCTGGCGTGTTCCCTGGCGGGTACGGTTTTGACGGCATTGCCATGGCCTTGATCGGTCAGAATAGCCCGATCGGAACTTTCCTGGCTTCTGTCCTTTTCGGCATCATCCGAGGAGGAGCGACGAGCATGCAACTGCCGCCGTATGAGATTCATAAGACCTTCGCCGATATCATCCAGGGATCAGTCGTCCTCTTCATCGCTTCATCGAACATTATTCGCTATCTCCTCATGCTTCCCTTTAAGCGGAAAGGAGAGGTGGACTGATGTTTGAACAAATTCTCACCGCTGCGCTATTCTCGATGCTGCAGTTTGGCACGCCGATCCTCATCGCTGGTTTGGGCGGGGTGATCAGCGAGAATTCCGGGGTGGTCAACCTCGCCTTGGAAGGGACCATGCGCATGGGTGGCTTCTTTTCCGTGGTCGGCGCTTTTTACACCGGCAACGCTTGGCTGGGATTGGCGCTCGGCATTGGAATGGGAGCTGTCATGGGTCTTCTGGCCGCTTGGGTGACCGTCAGTTGGCGTGGAGACCAAGTTGTCTATGGTGTGGCCATCAACGTCTTCGCGCTTGGCGGAATGACCTACCTGCTGGAGCGGTTTTTCAACACCACGGGTCACTCTCCTTCTGTCCCCTCCTTCTCTTCCGGTGTGATGATCTCGCCCACTTTCGCCCAAGGATTGCTAGTTTTCCTGGTCGTCTGTTTGACCTATGCCGTTGTCTCTTGGTCGATGGCTCGAAAGAAAGATCACAACGCCAAGAGGGCGTTGATCCTAACCGCGGTCATCGGTCTTCCACTAGGCATTGCCATCTCGTTTATTCCATTTGCCCGTGATGTTGTTTTTGGCGCTTTCAACAGGCAGACTATTTTCGTCTACTTCGCCCTGATCCTTCCCTTCCTCTTGCACTTCCTCCTTTTCCAGACTAAATGGGGTTTGCGGATTCGTGCAGTAGGCGAGAATCCAAAAGCAGCTGACACCTTGGGGATCAATATCTATGTGATCCGGTACGCTTGCGTCATCCTTTCCTATGTTTTTGGCGCCATCGCCGGTGCATCGATGTCGATCGGGCAATTGGATCTCTTTGAAAACAATATGCCGGCCGGAAAGGGATTCATCGCTTTGGCGGCGATGATCTTCGGCAAATGGAAACCATTGGGCACCTTGGCTGCGGTCCTCTTCTTCACCTTGGCCGGGGTGGCTGGCGATCTGATCCAGGGGCTTAGCACCACCTACCCAGTTCTGGCTTCAATTCCCCGCGGCTTCTTGAACGCCTTCCCCTATATGCTCACCTTGCTGGCTCTGGCCGGTTTCGTGGGTCGGGCGGTTCCCCCAGCTGCGGATGGAATCCCTTACGAGAAGGGCGAGAAATAATCCATTTTTGTCGAGTGTCGAGAAAGGCCGGTTTCCTCCGGCCTTTCTCGTTGTAACGGGGTGGGAGGGGAATGCTGAGCGAGATCGAGAGAGCCGTTGGACTCCGATGGCAGGAGAATGAAGCATGCGGTTGGCTGCTAATTGCAAACAAAATGGGCCTGTACGGCTTCTAATGTATAAAGGAGGGTAATCATTGATGGAACCTGTGAATCGTAAGGAAATGTTGCTCTTTATGTTGGATGATGCGCAGTCAAACCTGGAAATGGCCCAGAAGGAACTCACCTCGGAGGAGTTCTATTGGAAACCGGCTCCAGGAGCGTTGATGCCGGAACAAGCCTTTCAAGAACCTCAGCCCTCCGGTCTCTCCACCATCGGTTTCAAGATCGCCCACCTGGTGGTGGGCTTGACCCTGACCGGCGAATACGCGCTCGGGCCCGGCAAGTTGACCCCAAAAGACATATTGGCCCGCGCTCCCCAGGATTTCGCCGGCTGGATGGAATTCCTGAAAGAAGCCATCGTCAGCTTCCGCCAAGCCTTTCTGGATTCCTCCGAGGTAGCCTTGGGCGAAAAGGCCAAGGCATTCTGGGGCGAGGAATACCCGGCATGGCAGATCTGGGTCTGGTTGATTGCCCACAATACCTGGCATGCCGCCCAAATCCGCACCATGCGGGCCCTCTACCGGGCCAGGAAACCATAAAGCAAAGCCGCTTACGGGGTTTTATCCTCAACCAGGAAGCGCTGCGCGACTTCCAGCCAGTCCGGTATGGGAATGGACTGCGGGCAAAGATCCAGGCATTGGCTGCAGCGTGTGCAACGATCGGCCTTTTCCTTAGGACTGAACCAGTGGGAGTAGACAAACCGAGAGCGCACGGCTGTATTGTACATGAATGCCTGGTTGTACAGTTCCAGGACATTCGGGATCTGAACTCCCTGCGGGCAGGGTTGGCAGTAGCCGCAACTGGTGCAGGGGATCGGGCTCATGGTGCGGTATTTCTCTCGAACACTGACGATCAAAGCCTGTTCCTCACCGGAGAGAGAACCAACCCTGGCATTTTCCGCGTTGACCAGGTTTTCCCGAACCTGGGCCAGCGTACTCATTCCTGAGAGTGCGAGTGAAACCTCCGCCTGATCCCAAACCCACTGCAGGGCCCAATCCACCGGAGAGCGAGGATTCTCGGCTCCAGACCAGAGAGCCTGGATGGGATCGGGAGGGTTGGCCAGGTGCCCGCCGCGGATGGGTTCCATCACAATCACGGCCAGCCCCTTGGACGCTGCATATTGGAGGCCTCGCTTTCCAGCCTGCTCCTCAATGTCCATGTAGTTGTACTGAATCTGGCAGAAATCCCAGCGGTCATAAGCATCAACAATCTCCTGAAAGACAGGGTAGCTGTCGTGAAAAGAGAACCCAAGGCACTGAATACGGCCGTCTGCCTGAGCCCTTTCGGCCCAGTCCAGCACACCCAGATCCCGCACTTTGCTCCAGGTTCCCTTGGAAAGGGAGTGCAACAGATAGAAGTCAATCTTCTCCGTGCGCAGCCGAGCCAACTGCTCGTCCAGAAAGCGATCGAAGTCATCGGCAGTAGCAACCAACCAGCAAGGAAGCTTGGTGGCAAGCTTTACTTTTTTCCGGTTGGCGCCTTCCAAGGCCCGACCGATGAATCCTTCACTTGTTCCGCCGTGGTAGGGATAGGCGGTGTCCACGTAATTTACTCCGCCATCGATGGCCAACTGGAGCATTGCTGTGGCTTGTTCCTCGTCGATGATCTTGGGATTTCCCCCCAACACCGGCAGACGCATCGCTCCAAAGCCCAAAGCGGATGGCTTCCAGTCTAGACTGCCAAAAGCTCGATATTGCACAGATTTCCTCCTTGAAGAAAAGATTGTGTCAACATCCTTCATTACCTTCGGAACGGTTCCGAACGCTGGTTAATGATACCAATCAATGGACAAGGCGTTCCTAATGCGTCTGTACTTTATTCTGGCATCAGGAAACGCATTTCTACTTCGGCACAGGCTTGGCTTTTCCAAAGGGGGCACTTCAAATGGGTCGACGCTTCCCTCGATCATGTCCTCTAATGCTGCGGTCTTATCACTGAGCATCAGCGCACAGGTCAAGTAAATCAGTTCAGGTTTATCTCGGTTGCAGATCACGTTGCATGAGCGTGATAGATGAGGAAATTCGATGAGTGAGGAACCCCTGCGAATGCTGAAATCCAGTAGATAGAAACGAACAGCGAGAAAGAAAACCCCCAGAACCCAACTTCTTTCCCCCCACTTCTCCGCATATTGACTTTCAAAATATACTGTGTAATGTATACATTAACCAAAGCTTAGGAGGGTAATGAGATGAAACGGTTTTGGATCAATGGTTTAGTCTGTTTACTCGTATTACTTCTAGCCGGCAGTGGGTTGGTATTTGGGTCAACGGTGCATCCGGTCGAGTATTTCTCCCCGATTCGCGATGCTTCCTGGGTGCAGATTCCATTCGAAGAAGGGCTTGGTTCCACGCAATGGACAACCGACAAGGGTCCTGTCAAGACAGAAGGAGCCATGATCATTGATGGAACGACCTATGTGCCCTTCAGATGGGCAGTCGAACTATTCGGTGGAGCCGCGACTTGGTCCAACAGGGAAGATGGCAGCACCGATGTTGTCTATCTGTATGCTCCTGGGGCTGAAATCCCTGTAACGCCTACAGAGACAGCAGCCAGGCGGCCTCTTTCGGCAATCGTCTACAACTGGATTCCCAACCTGGACGAATACCTGTCCACCATGGAAAAGGATTTCGAGGCGGCTTATCCGGAAATTGACCTAGAGATCATGAATCTGCCCGATTATTACGGTGATCCCTACGGGGTTCTCGTCAATCAGGCCGATGTCTATGAATGCGACGAGGGCATGTTGGAGGCAATGAAGGCCGCCGGCAAACTGCAACCCTTGGCTAAGAGTGAAGTCCCCAATCCGGATGACTTCTTGCAGATCACCAAGGATGTGGCAGTAGATAGCAGCGGCACCTGGTGGGGCATTCCTCACTGGACTTGCACGGACTTCATGTTCTACAACAAAAACGATACGGAACTAGCCGCAGTGAAGTCCTTCTCTGAGTTGGAGAAAGTGATCGGCGGCAAGGATCACCCACTGGGTGAGGGATTATTGATTGACATCATGGGGAGCTACGTTACCAACCGGTACAAGGATACCCTGATGGATTTATATAAGGACAACCCTGCTACCTTTTGGAGCTTTGTGAACAAAGATAACATCAACACGCAGGCTGTGGACCTCATGAAACGTATGATCGCCCTTGAGGATCCGGGCAACGGAAGAAACGTGTTGAATGACAAAATGTCTGATGATCTGATCCGGAAGTTCGTCTACGGCAATGGCCGAGCCTATGTCTACTACTCCGAGGCGCTAGGCTATATGGCGGACATCATCGATAACGCGAATAATACATGGTTCGATACGACCCTCAGCATGGATGACATCGCCATCATGCCGTTCTATCAAGCCGATACCCCCGTGTCCGCTTCGACCGGGTACGTGGACTCCATGTGTCTGGACAAGTCGCTGACCGGCCAGAAGCGAGCCGATGCGCTGACATTCTCCCAGTGGGTCACCAGCACGGCAGAAAATATCCGTCAGGTAGCTCCTCCGGATGGTAGTGCCGTTCGTTACCTCTCCCCCGCTCGGATGTCCGTTTACACGGACCCGAGTTTGCTGGCAATCGCGCCTCTCTATAAGTCAATGCTCCCGGCGATGCAGCTTGGCCGCTACTTCCTTCCTCCAGCTGGTTTAGACGAGACAGGATTGAAAGAAAAGTTAAACGAGCTTCTGCCCTTCAACTAGAAACCAGATAGAATCCAGTGGCCGGGGATCATCCCCGGCCACTGGACGAATATACATGGGAAGGTGAACGCCATATGGAAACATCAATAGCAAACAATCTTAGGCGGACCATGCGAACGGAATTGGTTCAGGTCATCCGGGAAGCAATTTTGAACCGAGAGTATTTGCCGGGTCAAAAACTGATTGAGGAAGAAATCAGTTCAAAATTTGGAGTGAGTCGAACGCCGATCCGCGAAGCATTATTGGTGCTGGAGCAGGAAGGTTTGGTAGATAATCAACCTCATGTAGGCATGTTTGTGATTTCCTTTTGTCGTGAAGAGATAATAGATTTACTCCGCGTAGAAGCCGCCATGGAAGGATTAGCGGCTGCTGAAGCGGCAAAAAGGATTACGCTAGAAGAGATCGCCGAGTTGGAATCGCTTCAGCAAGAGATGGGTTCGCGCCAACAGCCAGTAGATCAAGTAGAATTCTTCAATTACGATCGAAAGATGCATGCTATGGTAGTGCGCTGTTCTGGTTCCCCAACATTAATCAACATCTTGGAAAAGCAATTATCCCTAGTCTATTTATGCAGGTTTTATACGATAAGGGCGCCTGATCGCTATTCTCACTCGATTAAGGAACACCAAGAGATTATTGATAGCTTTAAAAACCATGATGCAAGGCGATCTGAAAAAGCCGCGCAAGATCATCTGGAGAGCGTCATCAAGGATTTTGTGCGAATGGATAATGGAAAGGAAGCAATGGCGGATGGAAAAAGCAACTAGAATATTGGGCACTGAGGAAGTGGCGGCGAGCGATGGGACCTGGGCTCAATGCGTGCGCCGAGGGAATTTTGTCTCCATTTCCGGCCAGGTCTCCCTGGACAGCGAGGGGAACGTGGTCGGGAAGGGGGACTTCAAGGCACAGGCACAGCAGGCTTTGGAAAATCTTTTGGCCATGTTGAGAGCGGCTGGCGGAAAGCCCGAAGATTTGATCAGTATCACTGTTTTTCTCACCGATATTCGAAACCGCGCGATTTTTGCAAAGGTCAGGGATCCCTATTTCCGGGAGAATCCTCCAGCCAGTACACTTGTTGAGATCAGCCACTTGGTCATGGAGGAATTGATGATTGAAATCAACGGAATCGCAGTGCTCGCGTAGGAATGACTGCGCCTTCCCCTCTCCAACAAAAAGCAAACGAGCAAGTCATTAGCCGGATCGGTTCCGCTAAAGTTCATTGGGTTGGGATGAGCACGGCAGCTCGTGAAGTGCATTGGTTGGGCGAGGGGCATCATTTGCTCCATGCAGGACCTCCGCTTGCCTGGAACGAAATGTGCGGAGCAATGCGCAATGCCGCCATCGGCGCCATTGTCTATCAGAAATGGGCAGAGACTCTGGAGGAAGCCCAGGCGATGGCAGCAAGAGGGGAAGTGGAGTTCGCGTCCGCACATGCGCATGGCATGTTGGGCCCGATGGCGGGTATCGTAAGCCCGGCGATGCCTGTTTTCGTTGTCGAGAATTTGCCTTTTGCCAATCGTGTTTTTGTGACGATCAACGAGGGCCTGGGTCAAACGCTACGTTTTGGCGCCAATGGGAGCTCCGTCATTGAAAGGTTGCGATGGATGGAACGCTCATTGGCTCCATTGTTGGAGGAAGCGATCATGCTGGGGGGTTCAGTTGACCTTTCTGCCATTATCGAGCGAGCTTTGCAGCGGGGAGACGAGTGCCACAATCGAAACAAATCTGCGACTTCGCTGCTATTTCGCCGGCTCGCCCCCTGGCTAGTGAGATCCTCATTTTCCAAGGAAAGAATTGCTGAGGCCCTCGACTTTATTGATCAAAACGACCATTTTTTCCTAAACTTATCGATGGCGGCAAGCAAGGCAACGATGGATAGTGTACGAGACGTCACTGGCAGTACGATTGTTTCGTGTATGGCGGCAAACGGCCGCCATTTTGCCATCCAGGTTGCCGGCCTAGGAAGCCAATGGTTTGATGAGCCCGCTCCGTTGGCGCAAGGGAGGTATTTTGCCGGCTACGGAGTGGAGGATGCCAATCCGGTCATGGGGGATTCCTACCTATCGGAAGCGGCCGGGCTCGGTGGCGTGGCCATGGCTGCTTCGCCAGCGATTACCAATTTCATCGGCGGAACGGTACAAGATGCCATCCAGGCAACGGAAGAAATGTACCGGATCACCGACGCGGAGCATCCTCGCTTTCGGATTCCTTTTCTCAACTACCGGGGCACTCCCTTGGGCATTGATCTGCGAAAAGTTATCGAAACGCGGATCACTCCGGTTATCAACACCGGGATTGCCCACCGGAACCCAGGCGTAGGGCAAATCGGAGCCGGTCTATTTCGACCTCCCCTGGATTGCTTTAAGAATGCGTACTTTGCAGCAATTATTTAGTATTTCATCTTGAAAGGAGCTTTAATGCGATGAGGATTATTGATCTTTCGATGGTAACTTCCACTGATCCCAGCCCATTGATGAATGTTAAAATCACCAACCTGCCACATGAGAATGGCGCCAAAGAAGACCAGAAATACTACGGGATCGATCCCCAGGATTGGCCATTCCCGGGAAATGCCTGGTCCGATGATTATCTGGAGATGACTACGCACGCCGGAACCCATCTCGATTCACCCTGGCACATGAGCCCGCTTTGCGCCGGAAAGAAACCAAAAACGATCGAAGAGTGGCCTTTGGAATGGTGCGTTGGCGATGGCGTGGTCGTCGACATCCGGGACTTGGCGGATGGTTGCCAACTCTCCAGGGATGAGCTAAAAGAACGTCTGAGCAAAATCGGCTACACCTTGAAACCGCTCGACATATTCCTCACAATGACTGGCAATGACAAGCTTTGGGGCCAACCCAACTACGCCGATCATGGAGGTCATCTCTCCGCGGATGCATTGGAATGGGTCCTGGATCAAGGAATCAAGACCGTAGGAACGGATTCCTGGAGCTTTGATATCGGATACAATCATTGGTCCAAGCAATATAAAGATCATGATCGCGATCCGAAGTACCTTTGGCCTTGTCATCTGGTGGGAACTCGAAAGGAGTACGCCCACTACGAAAAACTGGCAAATTTGGATCTTCTTCCGCCTTTTGGTTTCAAGTTTTTCGGCTTTCCGATCAAGTTCTACCACGGCAGCGCCGGCTTCGTGCGAGCTGTTGCCTTTCTCGAGGACTAGTAAGCGTGCGGATTAGAGACCATCTGTTTCCAACCAGCTCTTCAGAGGCGATCGATATGCTTCTCTGCGAAGATGGGAAAGCCCGTCTGATTGCAGGCGGAACTGATCTAACCCTGGAGATCCGCGAAAAAACCAACCATTTTGAGGTGTTGGTCGATGTAGGATTAATTCCTGGATTGGATCGGATTCTCCTGGATGGCGACAATATCCAGTTAGGTCCCCGCGTGACGATGACCCAGGTAGAGGAATCCAAACTGCTGCAACAATATGCTACCGCCCTTTGGGAAGCCTGTTCCTGGGTTGGCGGTCCACAGATTCGAAACCGGGCTACCTTGGCAGGCAATATCGTCTCTGCCCAGCCGGCAGCAGATGGGGCAATCGCTTTGGTTGCGATGAACGCCAGACTGACTATCCTTGGTTCTGGGGGAGAGCGGTCTTGCGTGCTGAGCGATTCCTACATCGCCATTGGAAGATCGGCAATCGATGCATCCCGTGAGATGATAACAACGATCGCCTTCGAGAAACAGCGCGCAGGAGAGGCATCCGCCTTCCGTCGAATGGCTCAGAGGAAAGCAATGGCCTTACCGCAACTGAATTGCGCAGTCTGGATCGCTTCCGCGGAAGGGCAATGCCAAAACGTGCGGATCGCGATCGGTCCTGTGGCCACTAAACCCTACCGAGCTCGTCAGGCGGAGGCGTATTTGACGGGAAGATCCCTCACCGACGAGACCTTAGCCGCTTGTGCAGCAGCCATTCAGGAAGAGGTTCAACCAAGAGATTCGGTACTGCGAGGATCCGGCAAATACCGCAAGGAAATGACAGGGGTGCTGGCCAAAGAGACCTTGAAGCTTGCCATCCAGCGCTTGGAAGGGAGCATTGCGTGAAACAGATCCGGCT
The DNA here is from genome assembly GCA_037131855.1 of bacterium. GTDB lineage: Bacteria > Caldisericota > JANLFM01 > JANLFM01 > JANLFM01 > JAPLHV01. The sequence continues at coordinate 17,162 of JBAXQG010000002.1, read as the reverse complement.
TCAGATCAATGGAGTATGGCGGACAGGATGGGCCATTCCGGGACAAACGCTTCTCGATTTTCTGCGCAATGAACTGAACTGCACGGAGGTCAAGCAGGGATGCGGGAAGGGCGACTGTGGCGCCTGTACGGTCATTATGAACGGTATCTCTATCGATTCATGCCTCACTTTAGCCTTCCAGGCGGAAGGCGCCAAGATTCTCACTGCGAAGGGATTAGGCGCAAAAGACAATCCCCATCCTCTACAAAAGGCATTTGTCGAAAAAGGCGCTTTCCAATGTGGATTTTGCACACCCGGAATGATCATGTCCGCCAAGGCATTGTTGGACAAAAATCCCAATCCCAATCAGGAAGAGATTCGCAGGGGGCTATCCGGAAACATTTGCCGCTGTACCGGCTATCGGAAAATTGAGGATGCCGTCGCATCAGCAAGCGCGACAGTCCCTCATGCATACTGCAAAGAAGACCAGGAGAGTTCGTAGCGGTGCAAGCAACCCAGTTTGATGGGAAATGCTTTTCTAACTGGGAAATGATTCGTTTGGCAGAAGAGGAGGACTGCAATGCCCGAACAGAGAATGATTGAACTCTTCATCCATAGTGGAATCGTGGTGACAATGAATCCGGAACACCGCATCATTGAGGACGGAGCCCTGGCCATCGATCATGGAAGAATCCTCGATGTCGGGGAGTCAACAACCCTTCGAAGCCAATACAAAGGCAAGAAGGAAATCGACGCTACCCATAAAGTTGTGATGCCGGGACTTGTCAATCTGCACTTTCATGCGGATAACTTTTCCCGCGGAGTCGGCGAACATTTGGGCTTGGAAGAATGGATCGACACCATCTATTACCCCATGCTGGCTGCGATGACGCCGGATGATGCCTACAAAACAGCGATGTTAGCTTACTCAGAAGTCATAAAAGGCGGAACAACAACCGTCAATGATATGTACATCAAGCTCCCTTCTTTGGCCGACGCTGCGGAGAAGACCGGTATCCGCGCTGTCCTTTCCAGCGAAGGCGCTGATTTGATCCCAGGCCAGGAGACCTTGGAAGACAACGAGAGGGCTTTCCTGGAGCGGAATGATACTGCTGGAGGACGGATCCAGGTTGTATTCGGCATCGAGTGGATCCCTGTTTGCTCTGCCGAATACATTAAGAAGGCCCGTTTTCTAGCTGACAAGTATGGAGTCGGCATTCATGTTCACCTCAACGAATCCAAGGGCGAGGTTCAGTTGTGCAAAGAGAAATATGGAAAGCCTCCTGTGGAATTCGTTCATGACCTAGGTCTTCTCGGGCCGGATGTAGTGGCTGCCCATTGTGTTTGGCTTTCGGATCCGGAAATCGAGCTGATAGCTAAGACGGGAACCCACATTTCTCACAATCCTGTTTCCAACGCCAAACTGGGAAACGGGGTGGCGCGGACCATTGACTACTTGAAGGCCGGCATCAATGTGGGCCTGGGAACAGACGACGCGCCATGCAACAACAACAATGACATGTTCGAGGTCATGAAATATGCCTCCCTTTTCCAAAAAGCCATCCATACCGATGCAAGTCTGCTTCCCTCCTGGCAAATTCTGGAAATGGCAACCATCAACGGTGCAAAGGCTTTGGGCCTCGATAAGCAAATAGGCTCCCTGGAGATAGGAAAAAAGGCAGACGTGATCTTGGTAGATACCTGGACCCCTGCTTTGACACCCGTCTTCCATGGGCTCAATTCAAATGTTCTACCCCATCTAGTCTACGTAGCTCATGGGGAAAACGTGGATACCACAATTGTAGATGGCAAGATCCTGATGGAAGGCAGGAAATTGCTCACTGTCGATGAAGACCAGGTTATCGAGGAAGCCACCCGGGCTGCTCACAAGGTCATCCAAGCTAGAAAAGTCAAGTGAACTGCAATGACTCGAGACAAAGAATACGGAGGAAGTCATGATTGAGGAAGGCTTGACCGCAGCAGAAATTATTCAATTGCAGGACCAGTATGTAATGAAGAGCGTGGAAGCCTGGAACGATAAAGTTTTCGTGAAGGGGAAAGGGTCTACGCTTTGGGATATTGAAGGCCAGGAATACCTTGATTGCTTCAGCGGGGTGTCCGTCATCAATATCGGCCATGCCCATCCAAAAATGGTAGAGGCTGTATCCGATCAGATAAACCAATTGACCCATCTCTCTACGCTGTATCGAACAGTTCCGATGCCGATCCTGGCCAGGGAGCTAGCCAGGATTGTCCCGATGGGACAGGGTCGCGCCAAGAGCTTTTTCTGCAACTCGGGAACGGAAGCCAACGAGCATGCCATTACTCTGGCTCGCATCGCCACCAAGAAGTTCGAGATATTTGGCATGCAGAACAGCTTTTATGGGCGGGGCGGCTTTACCATGAGCATCACCGGTCTGGGAGCCTGGCGCTCCGGTCTGGGGCCCTTCATGTCCGGCACACTGCACCTTCCGATGTACCATTGTTACCGTTGCCCGATGGGCCATCGGCACTACAGCGAGTGCGGCTATGCGTGCGCGAATTTCCTCAAAATCGCCTTGAAGACGCAGACCAGCAACCGCACGGCGGCTGTTGTCGTAGAAGCGATTCAAGGCATCGGCGGGATCGTGGAAGCCCCGCCGGACTACTTCAAGGTGCTGAAGCCAATTCTCGAGGAAAACCAGATCCTGTTGATCGTGGATGAGGTGCAAACGGGTTTTGGCCGCACTGGGAAGATGTTTGGCATTGAGCATTACGGCGTGGAGCCGGATGTTGTCACTCTAGCCAAGGGATTGGGCGGAGGACTGCCAATCGGCGCTGTGGTTGCCAAACCCGAGATCGCTGATACTTTCCCCGGCCCTGATTTTGCCACTTTCGGTGGGAACCCGGTGAGCTGCCGGGCCGCTTTGGCAGCGATTGAAGTCACCCAGGAAGAAGGACTGGTGGAGAACTCTGCCAAAGTGGGAGAATTCCTCAAAGCTGGCCTTGTCGAGATGAGCAAACACCATCCCTTCCTCGATGATGTGGAGGGAAAGGGCCTCTTGATCGGAGCGGAAATCACCACCGATAAAGTCAGGAAAACACCCGCGACAAATGAGATCCTGACTCAAATTCTCAATGAAGCGTTGAATGAAAAAGTGTTGATCGGCCGAGGCGGGCTCTACTATAACCGTATCCGTTTCCAGCCACCTTTGTGCTTTACACGGAAGGAAGCCGAGCGGACGCTGGAAGTCTTCGAGAAAGCCCTGACCATCGCGGAGGGATCTGCGTGAGCGAGACCAATACGTCCCTGGGTATCAACTCTCTGCTTGCCTTGATGCAGAAACGGCGTTCCATTCGATCCTTCAAACCGGACCCGGTATCTGATGAAAGTATCGCAAAGATCATCGAAGCCGGACGTTGGGCGCCATCCAGCGCGAATTCCCAACCTTGGGAATTCCTGGTAGTGCGCGATATGGCCACCAAGGAAAGAATTCAATTAAGTGTGCAGCGTTGCATCAAGCGAATCAAGGAACTCAGAGATTTCCCCTTCCTCCGTACGTTTACCGGTGGGTATATGATGGAAGCCCCCGTTCACTTGGTGGTGATCGGAGATCCTCGCTTCCGGTATGTCAGCATGATGCACCAGGTCGAAGAGAACATCGAGCAGTTTGCCTTCTGGGGAAGCGTCAGCATGGCCATCCAGAACATGCTGCTAGCCATCGCCGCCCTGGGATTGGGAACCGCTGTTTTTACCAACTTCTTCCCGGAGGAAGTCAAACCTCTTCTGGAGATTCCGGATCCGCTGCGCATCGTCTGCATCTTGCCCCTGGGCTACCCCAATGAAGAACGCGAGCCGAGGCCTCGACGGCCAGCCGGTCTGTTCACTCACCTGGAGCGTTACGATTCGAGCAAAACCCGTTCGGATGAGGTGATCGAACGAGCTCACCGCGACCCATACGGCGAGCAAGTCAAGGAATATTGATCAATTCGATGGAGGCTAGAATGGAACCACTCAAATACATCGGGCAGCGAATTCCAGAGATCTACGCCTGGGCGAAAGTGACCGGAGAAGCTCCTTTCACCGATGACTTGCGCTTGCCAGGACTGCTCTATGGAAAAATACTGCGAAGCCCCCATGCGCATGCACGCATCCGGCGCATCGATATCTCGCGGGCCGTGGAGTTGCCAGGCGTAGTCAGTGTGATGACAGGTGCGGATACACCCGGAATCAAGTATGTTGCCCAAATCTCGGATATGCATCCGTTGGCCATTGATAAAGTGCGCTACGTGGGAGACGCGGTCGCCGCAGTGGCGGCTGAAACAGAGGAGATTGCCCAGGAAGCGCTGGCTTTGATTGAAGTGGACTATGAAATCCTTCCCGCCGTTTTTGATCCTCAGGATGCATTGAAGGACGGAGCACCCCTCATTCATGAGGATCGCCCGAAGAACATCGTATTGAATCTAAAGCGCGATTTCGGCAACGTTGATGAAGGATTCGCCCAGTCCGATCGAATCTTCGAGGACCAATTTTCTACCCAGGCCGTGCCGCACTGCAACATGGAGCCCCGTTCCAGCGCAGCATGGATGAATCCTGACGGGGTTCTCCAGATCTGGACGGGGACGCAGAGCCCCTACTTCGTCCGCAAAGAAGTTGCGCATGTCTGCAACTTGCCCATCTCCTCCGTTCAAGTGATGGAGGTCCATTGCGGCGGCGGCTTCGGCTCTCGCTCGAAGTACTGTGAGGACGAAGGAGTCTCTGCTCTCCTGGCCATCCGTTCCGGACGCCCCGTGCGCATCACTTTCACGCGCGAGGAGGAAATGACCACAACCCGTATTCGCCACCCCTTCCAGATTCGCATCAAGACCGGCGTGAAGCTGGATGGAACCTTGATGGCGCGGGAAATGAAGGTCGTCGTGGACAAAGGAGCTTACTGCCACTACGGTCCTGCCGTCACCGGCTATGCAGCCGGGACCGCTGCCTCCAGCTACCGCGTACCGCACTTCCGCTTCGATGCCGATATCGTCTACACCAACAAACAAGCGGGAGGTCCTTTCCGGGGTTTCGGAGCTCCCCAGGCGATCTTCGCCATCGAATCCCAGCTTGACCAGATCGCCGAAGCCCTGGGAATCGACCCGCTGGACCTGCGCGTCAAGAATGCCAACCATTCCGGGGATTTGACGCCCTGTGGCTGGGCGATCACCACCTGCGGATTGGAGGAGTGCCTGGAAACGGTAAGCCAGGAAATCCATTGGAAGGAACGCCAAAAAGGGCCGAAAGAGGGCCGCTACAGGCAAGGAAAAGGGTTGGCCACGTCGATTCACGTTTCCGGCAGCAACGTTTTTCCGGACGGTGAATTCTCGGCGATCGAGCTGAAGATGTTTATCGATGGCCGGGTTTCCGTGTACAAAGGGTCCGGAGACACCGGAACCTGGGCCAACACGGTGATCACCCAGATCGTCGCCGAGGAGCTGCAGCTTCCCATGGAGTCGATCCGCCTGATCAGCATGGACACCGAGACGACGCCCCAGTCCCTGGGCAGCTTTGCCTCGCGCGTGGCTTTCGAGGATGGGAACGCCGCCAAGATGGCGGCCGCTCAACTGAAGAAATATCTGCTGGAATCGGCGGCCGCCGCGTTGCAGATCCCCATCGAGGACGTATGCATGCAGAACGGCCTGATCTTTTCCAGCCAGGACCCCAGTAAAACCCTTTCCTATGGAGATTCCGTATTCCGCTCCCCCCGCAGCGTGGGGCACATCCTCGCCTCCGCGTGCCAATACATTCCGCCGACTGTGCGGTTGACTCCCAAGGGGTACGCCAATGTCTCCGCAGCCTATGCTTTTTCAGCTCAAGGAGCGGAGGTTGTGGTCGATGCGGAGACCGGTGAGATTCAGGTGAAGCGCATGGTTGTCGCGCAAGATGTGGGAAAAGCCTTGAATCCGATTGCCGTCGAGGGACAGATCGAGGGAGCCTTGGCGCAGGGGATAGGTTTTGCCTTGAGCGAGGAGCTGATCGTCGATCAGACCACCGGCAAGGTGATTACGGACTGTCTAGATCGGGTCATGCTGGCTACTGCGATGGATATCCCCGACCAGAAGATCTTTCTGGTCGAGACCAAAGATCCGGAAGGACCCTATGGCGCCAAAGGCGTCGGCGAGATTGGGCTGAACCCCACAGCAGCGGCCATTGCCAATGCCATCTATGATGCAGTTGGTTTCCGTCCCCGCAAGCTTCCGATTAGAGCAGAAGAAGTATACTTTTTCCTGCATCCGGAGAAGAGGCAGCTTTGATGCAGGAAACCAGCACGCCTGAGATCGTTCTGGAAGCAAAGGGAATCTCCAAGCGCTTCGGATCGGTACAAGCCTTGGACTGCGTATCGCTGTCCTTCCGCAAGGGCGAGATTCATACCTTGCTCGGGGAAAACGGAGCGGGCAAGACCACCTTGATGAACATTATCTACGGTCTTTACCAGAAAGATGCAGGCGAGATCCTGGTTAACGGGAAAGTCCAGGAGATCAGGTCGCCCCATGATTCTCTTCAATTGGGAATCGGCATGGTTCCTCAGTTCTTCAAGCTGGTTCCTGATCTGAGCATCCTGGAGAATATCTACCTATTCATGCAGAAGACCAAATTTATCATCGATCGCAAAGGCGCCAGGGCCACCATCAAGGAGCTATCCCAGATGTTCTGCTTCGGTCTGGAGGATAAGATCGACCGGGAAGTCGGATCTTTGACGGAAGGGGAAAAGCAAAAGGTCGAAATCCTGAAGATCCTTGCCCGCGGATCAAGGATACTGTTGTTTGATGAAGCCACCAACGTCTTGGCGCCAAACGAATTGGATTCCTTCCTGCAAATCGTCAAAGACCTTAACAAAAGCGGTTACTCGATCATCTATATCACCCACCGATTGCAGGAAGCGCTGCAGATATCCGACCGCATCTCGGCTTTCCGCAAGGGCAAACTGGTTGGGACCATTCCCGGCGAAGAAGCCACCCTGGAAAAGCTTACCGTCATGATGGTAGGCGCCGAGCTGGAAAAAACTTCTGCCGTGCTGCCCCAGGAGAAGGGCCAGACGATCCTTGAAGTGAAGGAATTGAGCGTCATCGATGAACGAGGATTGCCGGCCTTGAAGAATGTATCTTGCCGCTTCTACGAGGGAGAGATCGTGGGATTGGCGGGGATCGAGGGAAATGGCAGCAACTACCTCGCGGAGGCGCTGATCGGGCTGCGGCGGGTGAAAAGCGGCAAGGTCATTTACCAAGGTTCCGACATCACTCACTCCTTGCCTATGCGCCGGATGAGGCTGGGAATGAGCTTGATGCCCAGTTCCAACGCGCTGGTGCCCCTCTTTTCCGTGCGAGACAACACGATCCTGGACTACCCCGAGAAAGCCCCTTTCAGCCGTCATGGGCTTCTCGATCGGAAAGCCATTACGGCGCATGCCAAGAGGATCGTCAACGATTACCAGGTGCAGACTCCCAGCCTTCTCCTGCAGGCGGTAAAGCTTTCCGGCGGAAATCGACAGAGACTGGCCCTCGGCAGAAAAATTGAGTCGAACCCGAAGTTTATGATTGCCTACCATCCCACCAAAGGCTTGGATATCAAGTCGCAAGGCTTTATCTACGAAAAACTCCTGGCCATGAAGAAAGAAGGGATGACCGTCTTGTTCATGGGCACCGACCTGGATGAGCTCCTGCTGGTCAGCAATCGCCTAATGGTCATTTACCGGGGAGAGATTGTAGGGGTCTTCGATGACCTTCGATCCGTGTCCAAATTCGATGTAGGCGTTTTGATGACCGGGGGAGCACTCTGCGAAGGAGTGGCGAACGTTGAAAACTAACAAGCAACCGAACCTCAATGAGGAGGATGCCCGGCTTCGCACGATGCGGCGAAGCGCGCTGAGCATCTCCAAGTTGACCCTGGCCTCCCCGCTCGCCTATGTGATCGCCTTCCTTCTTACCTTTCTCATCGGTGGAGCAGTGATCTACGCGCTCACCGGGCAAAACCCCATTTCTGTCTACGGATCCTTCTTTGCCCATAGTTTCTTCTCGGAATACGGCATTCTGGAAGTCCTGGCCAAGGCCACACCGATCATCATCGCCGGCGCAGGAATGATCATCGCCTTTCGTTGCGGTCTGTGGAACCTGGGCGCGGAAGGGCAGATGGCGATTGGGGCGATCGTATCCACCGCCATCGGCGTCAACCTCAATCTGCCTGCCGGCATTTTGTTGCCGATCATATTCCTGGCCTCTTTTGTCGGTGGCGCCTTGTGGTCGGGAATCGCCGGTTTTCTGAAGACCAGGTTCGGCGTCCACGAAATGCTCTCCACCTTGATGCTGAACTATATTGCCTTGAAGCTGCTGGAATATATGATCATCGGGCCGCTCAGCATGCCCCACCCCAATTACCCAAGGTCTTCGGAAATCCTGCTGCAGGCGCAGATGCCTTTCCTCCAATACCCGCTCAATGTCACTTTCCTGATCGCCTTGGCTTTGATCCCCATCGTCTGGTTCATCCTTAACCGCACCAGCCTCGGCTACCGTTTGCAGGCAGTTGGGTTTGGGCGGGAAGCCGCACGGCTGGCCGGGATGGACATCGCCAAGTTGACAATGATCGTGATGTTGGTCAGCGGTGGAATATCCGCTCTGGGCGGCACCGTTGAAGTCGTCGGAGACTTCATGCGAATGGAACGGAATGTCACCGGCGGCTATGGGTTTACTGCGATTGTGGTGGTGATGTTGGCCAGAGAGGAAATCATCGCCATGCCCTTCGCTGCCTTTTTTATCTCCGGCATGATCGTCGGCGCATCTTCCCTTACCCTCGCCGGAATCCCCGCGGCCTTTTCGCAAATACTGATCGGGTTGTTGTTGTTGTGCGTGGTCTTTGCCGGATACATCGAACGATGGCTGAGACACCGCTGGGAATACGCCGGAAAAGCAGCATGCTAGCCAATTGGCGAGCTCACTCTTCCGTAAAGGAAAGCATCCTGCGGTTGCCGGTTTCTGGATCGGTGAGATCTGTCCTATGTTCGAACCACGATATTGATGTGAGGTGAGCAGTGACTCTTGATCTGATCGTCAACCTGGTCTTTTCAACACTCAATATATTGCCGATCTATTTGATCGCCTCTTTGGGGGGATACCTTTCTCAGCGAGTCGGTGTCTACGATATCAGCATGGAAGGGAATATGACCTTTGCCGCCGTCTTGGGCATCATCGGCTTTTTTATTGCAGACTCTCCTTGGACGGGCTTGTTGTTCGGTTTCATGGGCGGTGCATTCTTCGGCTTGATCCTGGCCACCCTGGCGGTGAAATTTAACTTGGATCAGATTGTCATTGGTTTTGGCCTATGGTTCCTTGGCCTTGGCCTTGGCAGTTTTCTCTACAAGCTCTACGTTCCCTCTGATCAGCATACCCTTGGTTTTCCTACGCTGGGCCAGATCGTCGGGTATCAGGGAGAATGGACGGGATTCGCGCGTTTTCTGGAATTGGATGTCGTATTCTATCTCTCCATCCTGCTCCTGATCGTTATTTCGTTGGTGATTTACCGTACCCGTCTGGGGCTTCAAATGAGAGCAACCGGAGAAAATCCCGCTGCTGCCGATGCGGCCGGCGTGAACATCTTCCGGGTGCGCTATCTCACTATTCTGGTAGGCGCTGGGTTGGTCGGGATTGCCGGCGCCTACCTGGCTGTTGCGTTTCTTCAGGGTTTTACGTCCGGGATGATTGCCGGACGCGGCTGGATCGCCTTTTCCATCGTCATCTTCGGACGCTGGAAACCATCGAACATCTTCTGGGGTTGCCTCCTTTTCGCAGGCATCAATGGATTGCAGGTAAGGCTGCAAACGATCGGCGTGACGATTCCTTCTGATTTGCTGACGATGGCGCCCTATATTGTCACCCTGATCGCCCTCGTCATTATCATGTCGAGAAGCGGCCGATCCCGCATACCTTCGGCATTGGGAACCCCTTATTTTAGAGAATGAGAAAGAAAGGAGGGTATTGGTTTCTTTCCGATGGAAGGATTTAATAAGTCACCCTAACAAGGAGGAAAAAGAAGGTAATGGGTAAAAAGACTGTAGTTTTGTTGGTTACTTTGGTTTTGTTGGCAACATTCCTGATCGGATGCGCGGCGCCGAAAGCTACTCCCACGGCAACCCCGACAACATCCTCGCCGACTCCTTCTCCAACCGCGGCAAAATTGACATTGGCTGCAATTCTATATGGCCACGCCAGTGAAGGAACCTGGGATCCGGCTGGATACAAAGGAATCCTTGCAGCACAGGCAAAAGTCCCCTTCGAGCTTAGTTTGAGTGAAGCGGTTAGCTCCCAGGATGCTGAAAAAGTGATCCGCGACTGGGCTGCGCGCGGGACTAGCATTGTTTTCGCTCACAGCGACACCTATACCGACCAGTTGATAACGGTAGCCGGCAATTTTCCGAACGTCTATTTTGTCGGCGAATTCGGCATCGATCCTGCAGTAAAAGCCTCTGAACCCGATCAAGCAAAGTATTTGAAGGAGAATGCGCCAAAGAATCTGGTTTTCCTTGGAGACACGCCTGAGGAAGGCAACTATCTGGCCGGGTATGCGGCAGCTTTATCAAGCAAGTCCGGCAAGATCGGGGTCCTGCAACCCTTTGAGTCGGGAACCATGAACCGCTACACCAATGCTTTCATCTACGGCGCGCGGGCTGCTAAACCAGCCATCCAGATCACTGTCGTTTACGTTGGGGATTACCTGGCGCCGGCGGAGACCAGGGATGGCATCAAGAGCATGGCCCAGCAAGGGGTAGACGTTGTCTTCACCGAGCTGGACGACAACTCCTCGATCTTGGAATGCGCCGCACAGAAGATCCAGTGCATCGCCATGTATGTGGACAAGATGGATCTTGATCCGGCAACCGTGCTTACTTCCGTCGTACAGGATTGGGCTGTCCAGCTATTGGGTCCCATTGAAGCTGTCCAAAAGGGCGCCTGGACCGCATTCCGGCAAGCGAACTACTTCCAGCCGCAGAACCTTGCCAACGGGTCCGTGCATCTCGGCGCGTGGGGCACTGCGGCAACAGAAGATGTTAAAAAGGCAGTCGCCGCAATTCAGGCCAAAATCATCTCCGGAGAAATTAAAGTTCCCATGGATGATAAGAAGCCTCTGAGCTAAAGGTTGGGCAATCACAAGAAAGATTAGGCGCTTATGTCAAGGGCCTTTCTCGAAAGGCCCTTGACTGGCAAAAAACCGGTTTGGCAAATGATATCCAAAACAAATAGATAGATTGAGGCGAGAACCATGAAAGCAGCGAGGCTTCATCCAGGGGAATCAAGGCTTAGAGTAGAAGATATCGACAAACCAGAGCTTTCGGCTGGGTATGCGATCATCAAAGTGAAGGCAGCAGGCGTTTGCGCAACAGAGACGCACTTTGTGGAAGGGCTTATTCCTGTTGGTGCTCCTTTAGTGTTGGGACACGAAATCGCCGGGGACATCGACTCCATCGACTCCTCAACCACTACTTCACTGAAGGTGGGAGATCGCGTGGCTGTCTACAACATGATGAGTTGCGGCAATTGCTTCAACTGCCGCAACGATAGGGAAAATATGTGTACGCAGGCTGCCGGTCAGCTTGGCTTCAATGCTGATGGCGGCTTCCAGGAGTACGTGCGGGCGCCGATTCGCTCCTTGGTTAGCTTGCCGGACAATGTCACCTACGAGGAAGGCGCCATTCACGCTTGCTCCGGGATGACGGCAGTCCATGCTACGCGTCTGGCCGGCACTGCAATCGGCGATATCGTCGGCGTTCATGGAGTAGGGGGAGTCGGTTTGATGTGCATCCAGGTCGCCAAGATCTGTGGCGCCAAAGTGATCGCCATTGCCGATTCAGAAGAGAAAGCCGCTCTCGCCAAAGAAGTGGGTGCAGACATTGCCATGGTCTGTTTGGACTACGCGAGTCTACCTGCGGCGATCAAAGAAGTGACCGCCGGCGCCGGCCTGGACGTAGTCTATGATTTGGTTGGCAGCACGGTGGGATGGAATGCCATGATCGACTCGCTGGCTTGCCGTGGGCGTTTGCTGATCATTGGCTATCGCAAGGAAGATTTGCTGAATTTCCATCCGGTCGGAATGCTGTTGAGAGAAGGGCAGATCCTGACATCCGTGGCCGGCTGCAAGCGAGACTTGGAGCTTTCATTGCGGTATGCCGATGAAGGGCGGATTACCACTATCGTCGCCAATCGAGTTCCGCTGGAGATGGTCAATGAAGCGATCCAGATGATTATTGACCGGAAGGTGAAGGGCAGAAGCGTCATCACCACGCCGTAAGTCAAGGTGGAGTTCCACCATTTGATCTCGGCGTCAATTACCGCTTAAATGGTTTTATCCCATACTGATTTGATCTCATCGCAGAAAAGATGGATCAATAGAAGGAGAATCCATGAGAAAAGCAATACCAGAACAGGTTTCCCAGACAGAAATAACCTTTAAGGTCGAGGAGATCGAGCCGATTCTGAGCCCGCCAAGCATGGAACTTACGCCTTGGTCTCCAAGATACTGCGATCTGAAACAGAAGGACGGCTCCAAGAGAACCATGCTGATCCGATCTATCGAGCGGGAGGAGATTCCTCTCGTTCTCCCCTACATCAAGCGCTATATGGATGTCGATCGGGATCTTTACGATGTGGTTGGAGCGCGCGTTTACGCCGAGTTGTTGGCTTTGTTGCGGAATCGGATGAAGGATGAGTATTTCCTGATTGGAACGGTGGATGGCGAATTGGCGGGCATCGCCAATGGCCGCCTGCTCAACGAGAAGATAAATATCAGCTTGCATACAATGGCTTTCATGCGCGGGATGAACGCAGGAGCTGTCTTGTATTATGCGAAGTGCGTCTACTGCTTTGAAGATCTTCAGCAAGAAGAGTTCTGGGCAACCTACGAGAGCTACAACGGTTGGAAGAGGTGGGGCATCGGCATGGCCCTGCCAACCTACCCCTACCCGGATGTGCAACATGAATTAGGCGGCGCGCGTGTCTTTTACCTAACCCGCAAGTACTGGAATGCCTATATCCGCGATTACACCAAACAGTTGGCCGGAACGGAGCTTTTGCCCAACCCATCTCCGGAATTGCTGGAAAAAAACAAACAGCTCATCATCCCCACAGAAATCCTTGTATAAAGAAGCGGCTCAGGCAGCCCCCCGTATGGGAGGGGCTGCCTGAGCATGATAGGGGACGAGAGGTTCGGGTTATGACGGTTCGATCGAGTGGAGGAAACTAGTGGACGATCTTATTCAACAGTTGGCTGAGCAGAAGAAGAAGATTACCGAGGGAATGGGGGAAAAAGCAGCGGAAGCACGGCACAAAAAAGGCCAGCTCACGGCCCGTGAACGGATCGAATTGCTGCTGGATCCCGGATCTTTCCAGGAGTTGGATCGATTCGTTAAAACGCGGTCTACCTATTTCGGCCTGGATAAGAAGGAGATTCCAGCAGAAGGTGTGATCACCGGGTTGGGCTTGATCAATGGCCGGCGCGTGGCTCTGTCTGCCCAGGACTTCTCGGTGCTGGGCGGTTCAATTGGTGAGATGCACGGGCTAAAAATGACGAATATGCAGGATTTGGCCCTGAAAATGGGCATCCCCTTTCTTTGCTTGAACGATTCGGGCGGCGCCCGCATTCAAGAGGGGATTGACTCCTTGATGAGCATCGCCGAGGTGATGAAGCGGAATAGCCTGGCCTCCGGGGTGATTCCTCAGATTTCCATGGTTCTCGGGCCTGTGGCAGCGGGAGCTGCCTATTCGCCATCCTTGATGGATTTCGTGATCATGACGGAGCTTTCCACGATGTACATTACCGGCCCCGATGTGCTGGAAGCAGTCACGGGTCAGAAAACGACGCACGAGCAGTTGGGTGGAGGATTGGTGCACAATCAACTGAGCGGAGTGGCGCATTTCCTGACAAAAGAAGACAGATCAGCGATTTCCCTGGTGAAGAAGCTGTTATCTTTCCTTCCAGATAATTATCTGCACGAACCTCCTCTCTCTCCAAATCAAGACTCAATCAGCCGAGAGGATCCATCGTTACGGGTTGTCGTCCCTGCCAATCCTTCCAAATCCTACGATGTCAAGGAAGTGATCCAGCGCTTTGTCGATCTCGGCGATTTCCTGGAAGTCCACGCCTTCTTTGCACCGAATGCAGTCGTTGGTTTCGCTCGATTGGGGGGGCGAGCCGTGGGCATTGTAGCCAATCAAACGCAGTACCGCGCTGGAGCGATGGATATCAATGCGTCCGATAAAATTGCCCGCTTCGTTCGTTTCTGCGATTGCTTCAATATTCCCCTGATCACGTTGGTGGACACACCAGGTTTTTTCCCCGGCATCGAACAAGAACACGGTGGAATCATTCGGCATGGCGCCAAAGTGCTCTTCGCCTACAGTGAAGCGACCGTACCGAAGATCACCCTGATCCTTCGCAAGGCCTACGGTGGCGCTTACATTGCCATGTGCTCGAAGCATCTGGGAGGCGACCTCTCCTTTGCCTATCCGACGGCAGAAGTGGCCGTGATGGGCGCCGAAGGAGCGGCCAATATCTGTTTCCGCAAAGAAATTGCCGAAGCAGCAGATCCTGTGCAAGCCCGAAAAGAGAAAATCGAACAATACCGGACGCAATTCTCCAATCCTTTCCGGGCCGCCGAACGCAGTTATGTGGACGATATCATCGACCCGAAAGATACCAGGCCGGTATTGGCAAGTGCTTTGGAGTTTCTGCGATCCAAGAGCGTCGAGGCTCCCGATAAGAAGCACAGCAACATGCCTTTATAGAAAGCAGGCAAACGATGCAATTTGTGACTTTGTGGGACGGAGTCCTCCTTTCCTTGATCGGAATGGTTAGCGTATTTGCTGTATTGGCGATCCTCGGGGCGATTCTCACCCTCTTCCGCTACATTTTCTACCGGCCTTCTTCTCCAGCCGGATCGCCTGCCGCTCTACCGGTATTTCTCCAATCCACTACAAGCTCCACCATCGGCAAGCGGAAAATGGCAGCGATTATGGCCGCAATTTCGGCAAGCCTCGAGCAACAACACCAAATCGCCACGATCGAGCAGGGAACGACAACTCTGCTATCGAGACCGCATCGCAAGTCTTTCAAAATGATCAAGATGGAGCGCTGGAATCATGATTAGGAAGTTCAAAGTAAAAGTGGATGATGAAGTATTCCAAATCGAAGTGGAGGAGCTAGAAAAGGTTGATGCGAGCTCTCGTGAGACGATCAGCCCAGTCAGTGAGCCGATTGCCCCTCCTTCGATTGCACCGATGGCGAGCCCACAACCGAAAACCACGAAAATCGCGGCAGCGCCTGGCATCATTACAGCCCCTCTTCCCGGTAAGATCTCCACGATTCAGGTGAAAGCAGGTGACACGCTCCAGCGGGGCGCCCTCCTGCTATTGATCGAAGCGATGAAGATGGAAAACGAGTTATTTGCTCCCTATGACTGCACCGTCAAGAAGGTTTTCGTGTCTGTTGGTCAGATGGTGGAGATGGGAGAGCAGTTGCTGGAGATCGGATAATCACAGATGGATGCAATCATCCGCTTGTCTCAGATTACCGGCTTTGCCGCGTTGACCTGGCAACAGGGAGTAATGATCCTGGTAGGGTTATTGTTCGTCTTCCTGGCCATCTTCAAGAAAACCGAACCTTTGCTGCTGCTGCCAATCGGTTTCGGCTGCGTCCTCGCCAATCTTCCCCTGACAGGAATCCTGGATGCTCCATCAGGCATCATCTACTTGTTGCTGACCTATGGCGTGGAATCCGAGTTCTTCCCATTGTTGATTTTCCTTGGGTTGGGAGCGATGACCGATTTCGGCCCTTTGATCGCCAACCCGTGGACCATTTTGATGGGAGCGGCCGCGCAACTGGGGGTTTTCGTGGCCATGCTTTTCGCTCAACTGCTCGGTTTCTCCATCATGGAAGCCGCTTCCATCGGCATCATCGGCGGGGCTGATGGACCAACCACCATCTATACAGCCGTTGCTCTTGCGCCTCATCTCCTGGGAACCGTGGCATTGGCTGCCTACACTTATATGTCGCTGGTGCCTATTATCCAACCCCCGATCATGCGCTTGCTCACCACCAAGAAGGAACGTTCCGTGGTGATGGCGCAGTTGAGGCCCGTTTCACGGGTGGAAAAAGTGCTCTTCCCGATTGTGGTGACACTTGTGGTCAGCCTGATCTTTCCCGCCGTCGGTCCATTGATCGGAATGTTTATGCTGGGCAACATTCTCAAGGAATCCAGGGTTGTTGAGCGATTGGCCAATACCGCTGCCAACGACTTGATCAACATCGTGACCATATTCCTCGCCACCAGCGTTGGTGCGACCATGCAGGGAGACACCTTCCTGACCACCAAGACCCTGGGCATCGTCCTTCTTGGCTTGATCGCTTTTGTATGCAGCACGGCAGGCGGTGTTTTGCTAGGTAAGCTGTTTTATGTTGTGACGCGGGGGAAGGTGAATCCCTTGATTGGATCCGCTGGAGTCTCCGCTGTCCCGATGGCCGCGAGGGTTTCCCAGCGGGAAGGCCAGCGGGAAAACCCGGGCAATTTCCTTTTGATGCACGCCATGGGTCCCAATGTGGCCGGTGTAATCGGAACAGCTGTGGCTGCTGGCGTGTTTTTGGCGTTATTGGGTCGATAAATACTCGGTTCGCAACCCTTAAGGAATCATCCATCAACAGTAGTAGAGTTAATTGATGGTGCGGGGTTTACGTTGCAAGAAGAGTTGTCCGTTAGGAAGGCAAACCAATGCGAACTGCATCAAGCCTTCCTAGCTGGACGCTCGCTTGAACGAAGTAGCTGTGTACCCTGGCAACGTGTTAAAAATCGAGGAAAAGTCAAGAGTGTTAGTTCTTCCGAAGAAGACTTGCTACCAGAACAGTTCTGAGATTTCTTCCCGTGGGAGTCTCGAGCGCTTTCCACCGCTGCTTTCATCTGGAACCATGCGCTCCAACAGGCGCATAGAGGAATAACCGAGCATGCATGAATCGCTAAGCGTACCCTTGTGGGCTTCAATCCCCTTCCTCCTGATGCTTCTGGCCATTGCCCTGGGTCCTTTGTTCAAGCCGCACTGGTGGGAGAAGAACTACCCCTGGGTGGCCCTGGCCCTGGGGGCTGTGGTGATCCTGCTCTACCTCTTCTATTTCCGCACCCTGGAGCCATTGGGGGAGG
>JBAXQG010000001.1:0-44731 GCA_037131855.1 bacterium | reverse complement strand
TACAAGCAACGTAACGAGCATACCTACTAGAAACTTCTTCATTCACATCCTCCTTTTTTATATAAGACCTGGCTTTCCAGGATAATCTGAGACCCTTCCCCCCTTTCCTCTGGGTAAATGTTGGTGGAATTCTCTAAGTGGATCCAATTTGCACATCCGTGTCAGCCTAGACAGTGGTTACCTTTGTTTTCGCTTTCAATCCATCGATAAAAGCGCTCCAGGTTTCACTCTTCTTTTGCTCCAAGATCGTAGTTTGGACAAACTCCTGCAATGTCTGCACCTCATTCAACTTGAGCAGGTAGAACTGGCTTCCATCACTCACAATGGGTGAGACTTCCCCGAGGGTTAGGCGGTCCAAAACCTTCAATTGCCAGTCCTTCAAGCTTTTCCGATTGACGGTTCCCATCTCGCCGCCTGTCGCCCCGGTCACCGTGTCAGTGGAAGTAATCATGGCCACATCGGCAAAAGTAGTGCCCGTATTCACCAGATCCATAGCAGCCTGGGCTTGGCTAGGCGTGTCAGTAGTGATCTGCTGGAAAGTAAAATTCCATCGGTCGCTCAATTGAGCGGTGTAGCTGGGAATTTGGGAGTAGACCTGGAATATTCCGAAGCCATTCTTGACGGGAACCAAGCCGCTGACCTGACCCAAGGGGACAGTGGAGGTAAAAACAGCCTGATCGAAAGCCTCTCCAAACTTGCCGACTTGCGAGCTTGGGGTGATCGTCCCGAGATCCCCGAGCATATCACGACTGCTTATGTCGTCTGAATACTCCGTGGCCACATCGGCAAAACTTGTCCCCGCCTTGATTTTGGCCAGGGCTTCTTCGCCGCGGGCCAGGGTCTGCTCTTCAGTCCGCCCGCCGTTTAGGGTAGAAACATTGTTTAAGAAGAGGAAACGGACGCCGGCTTGCGCGGGAGCGTCATAGCTCAGTTTTTGCTCCCCGAAGGCAGTCTGGATTTCTTCTTCATTGACCGTGACCGTTCCGGTGACATTTTCATAGATTTGCTGGCGTTGCAGTTGGACAGCGATGTCTTGCAAGATACTTTCCCAGGTCATATTCTGCTGGGCCAGGGCTTCTTTGAACTGATCCTCTGTCATTTGGTATTGGGAAGCTGTCCTGGTAACCTCTTCTTGAATCTGGGTGGCGGTGGGGATGATCCCTAGGCGATCTGCTTCTTTAAGAGCCAGCCGCTCTTGGATGGTGGCTTCTAAGGAGCTGTCCCAGAGCATCTGGTACTCCTGTGAACCTTCGGTGATCTCCATACCCTGTTGTTGCAGGCTGCTAGCCTGCTGGGTGAAGAGTTGGCTTACCTGGTCCCGGGTAATGGTTTCCGTCCCTACATAGGCCAGGACGCTCCCACGATAGCTTCCCCAGACCGTGACTACAACGGCAATCAATACAACGGCCACAGCCAGGACAACTCCAATCATCTTCACCCTCGTTTCGTAGGCGGAGATTCGGGCATGGCCACGCTGATGGATCTTCTTTTTCTGGGCGAGCTCTGCTTGCTTGCGTGCTTTCTGCTTTTTGCTCATGGATGAGTTAGGCGACCCTTCCTTTCTTTAATCGGCTCCCATTATAACAGAGTCCGTTTCTTGATTGAAAAGCCTTTAGGCAATAAGAATGCACCAAAATGGTCTCTACTTGTGGAAATAAAGTAAACAGCGCCACCAAGCCGAAGCGCAGCGCCAACCGCCAAGGCCCAACGAATGCCGATCCAATCAGCCAAAGCAACCCCCAACAAGGGCAAGAGGATAGCTGTTAAATTCATAAATAAATTATAAATAGCCACCCCGCGTTCCCGTGCGCCTAAGGGGCAGGTCTCCAAAAGGGTATTGAAGGAGATCAGATTGAATCCAGACCATCCGAAGCCAGATATCAGGTTGAATAGTAAAAGAGGCCATAACGAGTTCGCCGAGGCATACAACAAAGGGTTAAGGGACAGTAGGATTAACGACCAAACCAAGGGAACGATCCCGCCGAAACGATGATTCCAGCGCGCCCATAGGGGATAAGCCGCTACTTGAGCCACCCCAGAGACGATGACAATCAAAGAAACCCAGATCGGTGATGCGCCTAGATCGCGCAACGTATAGATGGTGAAGAGAGGGAGAGCAAATTGGAAACCAACCTGGAACAAAAGAGAACCAACCAAAAACTGACGGTAGCGTGGATTGCTTCGAATCAGGTGACCAACTCCCACTCGGCTCGCAGGAATCGTCTCGAGAGCAATCGGCTTCAACAAGAGCAAGGTATAGATCTCGAAGAGCGCGAAAAGGAAGGCGGAGACAAATACAACTCGGTAGCTCCAGGGAAAGGCCAGCACTTCCATCACCTGCCCGGCAGCCATGGCAGCCAGGATGCCAAAGATGGCGATCAACCGGTTGCGGGCCGAAAAAGCCATGGCCCGCTTCTCTTGTGAGATTGATTCTCCAATCAAGGCAGTCCAAGACAATCCGGACCAAGCATTGGGCAGAGCGGCCAATGCGACGAATAGCAGAAGAAGCCAGACGGAAGGTTGAAAGAAAGAAGCCAAGGCAAAGAGGAGGTAGAAAAGCCTGCCAGCCAGCGCCATACCGGCGGTGAAACGCGTCTTGTCCTTCAACCGTTCCACCAGAGGCAACCCGGGGAGAATGGTAAAGGTGGTGACCAATGCCGGAAGAGAAGTCAGCAAACCGAACTGGAATGAGCTGGCGCCGAGATCCCGGGCATAGATGCCGAGGAAATTGTTGACCATATTGCTATTGACAGAAGCGAACGCTCCGTTCCAGATATTGGCCCGGATGTTGCCATCTTCCACACTACTTGTTTTGCGGCTCTTTTTTCGCTTTCTCCCAAACAAGATCCAATTCCTCGAGGCTCATGGTCGTTGTTTCTTTGCCGGTACGGCCAGCGATCTCAACTACTCGCTTGCAACGCGCCTGGAACTTATCGATAGAGCGATGTAATGCTTCCTCCGGATTCAAGCGGAGGAAACGGGTAAGATTGACAATGCTGAAGAGCATATCGCCAACCTCTTCTTCGATCTGGTCTGGATTCTCCGCATGAACCGCTTCTTGCAGCTCCAGCCATTCCTCCCCTATCTTCTCCAGCACACCGGAGCTATCCCGCCAATCGAGTCCCTGGTGCGCTGCTATTTCCTGGATGCGTTCCGCTCGGCTTAGAGCGGGCATATAGCGTCGAGCTTCCTCCCCTTCTTTCCGCTGCTCCAGCTTGTCTTTGATGCTTTCCCACTGCTGTTCCACTCCAACAGGCGATAGCTCGCATCTTTGGTTAAAGATATGCGGATGACGACGGACCAATTTCCGGGTGATATGGTCAAGAACCTGGGACAGTGTAAATTCGTCCTTTTCCTCGGCTATCACCGCATGAAAAACGACCTGCAAGAAGACGTCGCCTAATTCCCCGGCCAATGCTTCACTGTTCTCCTGACGCACCGCTTCGATCAATTCCCAGGATTCTTCCAACAAATATTTGGTTAACGAACGGTGTGTCTGTTGACGATCCCAGGGACAGCGCTTACGCAAGGCGCGCATGATGCGGTTGAACTCTAAAAAGCGCTCCCCCTCTTCTGTCTGAGTTTGCAAAAGATGAGGGATAATTCTCTCCAGAGAACGGCGCAAGTCAGAATCTCGGCAGCTTTTAATCAAGGCGCCCACGCGCCTTGCTGCTTCATCGAGGGATACTCCTTGCGCCAACAAGAAGAAGGAAAGGTAGGTTGCAGCTAAAGCGCTGCTGCGATCTGAGGCGATTAGTACGGGTCGATTCATTTCACGCATCAGCAGGAGAAAATCGAAAAATTGGATCAGGTCAGAGGGGGAAGGCCAAGGTCCTTCCGGCGAAGGCAAGGTCAACTGCTCGAAGCTTGGCCCAATAGAAGGGTTGGGACCATCGAGAATTAAAACTATCGCCAAGATCCCGCGCCTCTCAAGATCCTCCCAATCTGGCAAAACCGTCCCCTCCAATATAGCTACACGTTCAGGCAACAGCCAATGAATAACCTGCGGCTGATCGATTGCCTGGAGCAGCTTGACATCCACCTGCCAGTCGTGCTGGATCATTTAAGCCGTCTCCTGATTAGGAACAGCTGCCACAGCTTTCGAAGGGTTAAGTGTTTGGCCGGTAAGAATCCGCAGTAGCTCTTCAGCGTGATCCAGGGCATTTCCTAGATCATCTTCCTCCAATCGAAGGTAGAAGTCGGCTTCTCGAACTTTGAACCGCTTGGGGAAGCGGCGCGCCAGTAAGACAAGACGCTCCGGGTCGAAAAATGGCTCCGCTCCAATCTGAAAAACGAGAAGGCGATCGTCCAGACGAACCCGATCAATGCCAGCCTGCTCGGCCAATAAGCGCACCCGGCTGACCCGCAGAAGGTTCTCTAATGGAAGGGGGAT
Organism: bacterium; assembly: GCA_037131855.1. GTDB lineage: Bacteria > Caldisericota > JANLFM01 > JANLFM01 > JANLFM01 > JAPLHV01. The sequence goes on along the minus strand of JBAXQG010000001.1, from coordinate 40,338 downwards.
TGGGCCGAAGCGGTCACGCAGTTGATGGTCGACCTCGCTCAGCTCCTCCTCTTTGGTCAAGGAAGCAAGACGCTCGTACAATTCCATCTTGCTTCCTTCATCCGGAATGTAATCAGATGGGATATAGGCACTGATCTCCATCTCCAAAGCACTGTGCGGGACCAGTGGAATCTCTTCCTCGTCCGTCTCAACCGGTATCGCTTCTCCCTTTCGCAGCCTGTCCATGGCATCCTCCAACATCTGGCGGTACATTTGATAGCCGACATTGATCATGAAGCCGTGCTGCTCCTCCCCAAGCAAATTCCCCGCCCCGCGAATCTCCAGATCGCGGGTGGCAATTCGCAGCCCAGCTCCTAGGTTGGTAAAATCACGGATTGCTTCCAGTCGTTTTTCCGATTCTTCAGAAAGTGCGCGGTGTTTGGGGTAAAGGAAATAGGCATAGGCATGGACGTCGCTCCGTCCAACCCTTCCGCGCAGTTGATAAAGCTGAGCCAAGCCGAGGTTCTGAGCGTCTGAGACGATCAGTGTATTGACATTGGGGAGGTCGATCCCGCTTTCGATGATGGAAGTGCAAAGAAGGATATCGAATTGACCTTGGGCAAACTCCCACATCGTCTTCTCTAGCTTCTCTTCGGCCATGCGACCATGCGCGGTGGCAATGCGGGCTTCCGGAAGAAGGGATTGGAGGCGGGCGAGCAGCCGCGGCAAGCCATGAATTCGGTTGTGAACGACGAAAGCCTGCCCACCTCGTTCAATCTCTCGCAAAAGAGCGCTCCGCACGATCCCTTCATCCGCTTCCACCACGTAGGTCTTCACTGGAAAGCGGTTGGCTGGGGCAGTCTCGATCATGCTCACCTCGCGGATCCCCAAAAGGCTCATCTGCAGCGTGCGGGGGATGGGCGTAGCAGACAAGGTGAGGACATGCAGATCCCCCTTCCACCCACGCATGCGTTCCTTTTGAAGGACCCCAAAACGTTGCTCCTCATCGATGATCAACAATCCCAAATCTTTGAATTGGACACGCTTGCCGAGTAAGCTATGCGTCCCGATCAAGATGTCGACGCGGCCTTCAACCAGTTTTTTAAGGATCTCTTTCTGCTCGCCGAGAGAGCGGAAGCGGGAAAGCATTTCCGTCTGCACCGGGAAGTGACGCAATCGCTCTTGAAAAGTATTGAAGTGCTGCTGGCATAGGATCGTCGTAGGCGCCAGAAAAGCAACCTGCTTATTGGACAAAACGGCGCGAAAGGCAGCGCGCAAAGCTACCTCGGTCTTGCCGTATCCCACATCTCCGCATATCAGGCGATCCATCGGTTTTTGCCGTTGCAAGTCACCCATGACATCTTGGATGGCTTTCTCTTGATCCGCTGTCTCCTCATAAGCAAAAGTCATGGAGAGATCCTCTTCCCAAGGCTGCACCTCGGGAAATGGTTCAGGAACGGCAACCTCGCGGGCGGCATATAGCTCCAGCAATTGGCGCGCTGTCTCAGCGACTGCCCGCCGCGCTTTGCGCTTGGTGCGCGCCCAATCGGTGGAACGCAAGCGGGTCAAAGAAGGCAGCTTGGCATTGTCTCCCAGGTATTTGGCCACCAGATAGATCTGGTCGCTGGGAACATAGAGCTTATCCTGGTCGGCGTAAGAAATTTGGATATAATCTCGGGAAAGGCCATCGATCTCTAGCGTGGCCAATCCCTGGTAACGTCCGATTCCATAGGTCTCGTGAACGACCAGATCCCCTGGCTTCAGCTCTTCCCAAGAGCTGAGAGTTTTGGCTTCACGGTAACGGCGCTCACTTTTTGGTTTTCGCCGCCAACCAAACAGCTCTACTTCCGAAACAAGGGTTAGTCCTATGGAGGAAAGGTTGAAACCAGGCGCAGGCGCCGTTTTCCAAAGGTAAGCTGCTCCTGGTTCCAGATCTTGAACCCAATCCATCTCTTTTACCGGAAGATCCTGGCTTCGAAAGAGATCTTGGTAGCGGGCTATTCCTTTACCGGCAAGGATCACCCGCCGCCCTTCCTTTAACCACCCCTTCATCACTGGAAGAAAATCAGAGAGTTGCCCCTGGTAAGAAGGCAATGCTTGGTAGGGAAAATCGACCTCCCCGCCAAAGGAAGAAAAAGAAAGCGAGGGGAACGAGCGCAGGCTAGCCTGAAGCGACCACCAATCAGGAAGCAAGGGAAACTGAGCGATCTGTCCAGCCCCAATCTCCCAGGACACGCTGCCGCGGGCTGTCAAGTTGCCGCGGGCTGTCAAGTTGCCGCGGGCTGTCGCGCTATACGGGATGATCTCGCCTTGATCAAGCGCACTGTGGTACGACATTTCACTGGCGCGCCGCGTCTCCTCGAAAGCCTGCTGCAGCTTCCCTTCCTCTTCCGATAAAAGCAAGAAAGTGGAGGGAAGGTGAGACATGAGGCTGGCTACCGGAGAGAAGAAGGGATGATAGTACTCTTCCCCTAAGAAGTGAACTCCTCTTTCTAACAGTCTCAAGTCAGACCCAATCGTCTCCTCAAGAAATCTGGCTTCACTTGTCCGTAGACGCTCGCGCAGCCTCTTTTGCTGGTGAGTCAAACTGCCCCGGATCGCCGCCAATCCCTCCTCATGGATCGTAAAAGCTCGCCAGGGAAGCAGCAGCGCTTCCTCAACCTGTCCCTCGGAGACTTGCGCACTGGGGTCAAAGAGACGGATTGAAGCCAAAATGTCTCCTTCAAATTCAAAGCGCAACGGAAGTGGAGAGCTCGGTGTGAACACATCAACGATAGCGCCACGTTGACTGTATTCACCAAGTATTTCCACTCGGGCGCTTCGACTATAACCAACTCCGTTGAGAAAACTGAGGAAATCCTCACGCCACACCTCTTGACCAAGACGAAGCAACAGGCGTTGTTGAGAAAAATAACTGGGTGAAGGACAAGGCTGCAGCAAAGATCTCAGGGTAGCGCAGACGATCGGCAGACGATCCCTCCGGATCGCCCAGAGCGTACTCAAACGGGTAGCGAGAGCTGTCGAGTCGGCAGGCGCTTTCTCACCGAAGTGCGGTTCAAGCGCTGGAAAAGGGGATACTGGAAGGCCCCACTCGGCCAGCAAGGATGCTGTCCTTTCCATTGGTTCTTTTTCTGCGAAGAGCAACAGCAGAGGACGCTGCAACGATTGATAGAAAGCGTAGACAAGAAGTGGCCGCAGGCCTTCCCCTACTTGACCTAGACGGCGAGGGCAACCTGCTTCCAAATGGCTGATCAGTTTCTGTACGCTTGGTTCGGAAAGAAGCAACGAGGCCAGGTTCATGGAGCGAGAAGGTTCTTCCTGTTGAAGCGGTTCATGCATACCGCGATACCCTCCCCCAGCCAGCAATCGATACCGCGTCGAGCTTGCTCGATCAGCGCCGGAAGACAACCTTCGTCCTCCGTCAGGAAAGGCTCAAGGATAAATTCGAGGGCTTTTTTTCCATTTTCTCGGCCTACGCCGAAACGAAGTCGATCGAATTCGCCTTTCCGTACGTATTGCAAGATTGATGCAAGCCCCTGGTGGCCTGCGGATGACCCTCCATGCTTGAAGCGGATCTCCCCCAGCGGCAGGTCTACATCATCGTGGATTACCAGGATCTCCTCCGCCTGGGTATGATAGAAACAACTTGCCCCAGCGACGGCAAGCCCGGACAAGTTCATAAAAGTCTGCGGTAGGAGAAGCAACCACCCTTCTCCTACCGCGATCTTTCCATGAAAGCGCTTCCTCCAAGGAAGAACCCGTCGTTCTTCAGCAAAGGCTTGCACGATGCGGAAGCCAATGTTGTGCCGGCTGTGCCGGTATTCCGTCCCCGGATTACCCAGGCCGACGATCAGTTTCAAGGCTACGCTTCTTTGGCGGTCCTCTCGGAAGACTTGGTGGGAGCTTCTGCCACAGCTGCGGGCGTCTCAGCCACCTCTTCCTTCTCGGGTGGAATCAGAGTGACCAAGGCTGTGCCGGCATCAGTGAGGAGTTTTACCTTTTCTGGAAGAACAAGGTTGGCGGCGAATAAACTATCGCCCATACCCAATCCGCTGACATCCACAATCAGGTAGCTGGGGATGTCCATCGGCAGGCACTCTACCTCAACTTGGTGCAGATTCTCTTGCATGATGCCGCCCTCCTTGACGCCGATAGGAGTTCCATGCAAATGCAGCGGTACATAAGCGCTGATGAGGTCTTCCATGGAAACGGCATGAAAATCGACATGCTGGATGGTTCGGTAGACAGGTTCTCGCTGCAGTTCCTTCACGATCGTCACGACTGGTTTCGTTTCACCCTCTACCAGTATGCTGAAGATGGCATTGGATCCATTTCGCTCCAGCGCCTTGACGAAGCCCTTATGATCGATGGCAATGGCCATCGGCTCAACGTTTTTTCCATACACGACAGCGGGAATCCATCCCTGCCGCCGTAGGCCGTGTGTTTCCCCCTTGGTTGTGGCAGCCCTACGGGCGGCCTCTAATCGAACTTCTGCCATGAACTGAACTCCTTTCCTATCCTAATACAGGGCGATTTGCTCGGACGAACCGTAGCTGAATAGATCTGAGATGGAGCGGTTCTCACGAATACGGGTAATCCCCTCCCCTAGCAGCGGTGCAATGGATAAGACCTTAATCTTATCGATCATCTTTTCCGGAGGGATGGGAATTGAATTGGTCACCACCAATTCGACGATTGGAGAGTCTTCAAGCATTTTCACTGAATCTCCGCAAAGGACAGCGTGGGTGCAAGCAGCGAGGATCTGTCGCGCACCAGCCTTATCGATCGTATTGGCGGCAGAGAGCAGCGTCTTCCCGGTGGTAATCATGTCATCCACCAGGACAGCCACCTTTCCGCTGACATCTCCGATCACTCCCATCGTTTCCACTCGGTCAGGACCCAGACGACGCTTCTCAACGATGGCCAGGGAGTAGTTCAGTTTGTCGGAGAGGATGCGCGTGCGAGGAACACGGCCGATGTCGGGTGAGACCACGACTGCCTCCTGCAGACCCTTCTTTTTGAGAAAGTAGTCTTGAAAGAGCAGGCTGGCTGTCAGGTTATCGAAGGGGATGTTGAAGAAACCTTGTATCTGGCCGGCATGGAGGTCAACAGCCACGACCCGGTTGGCTCCAGCCACTGTGATCAAGTCAGCCACAAGTTTTGCAGTGATCGGCTCTCGCGGTTTGGTCTTGCGGTCTTGGCGACCGTAGCCATAGTATGGCACGATGGCGGTAATACTCCTGGCTGACGCTCGCTTCAGCGAGTCGATCATGACCAGCAACTCCATCAAGTTCTCGTTGACAGGAGAACAGGTCGGCTGGAGAAGGAAAACGTCTTGTCCTCGCACGCTCTCTTGGCAACGCACATGGATTTCACCGTCCGGGAAGCGTGATGACTCCATGGCGCCAAGTGGAATATGAAGAAAATCCGCGACCTCTTGGGCCAAAGCGAGATTGGCATTCCCGCTGAATAGATGAATTTGCTCTTCCAAGCTCATCGCTCCTCTCCTTGATTGGACAGACCTTGCCTGCATGACAGCTCACTGAAACTTGACAGCCCGCGGCAGCGCGTCCCGTCCGGTATAACAGCATTAATTAGATGCAGGAAGGGTCCCAACACACAATTTTGACCGATATGGCAAGCTCCCTCAAGAACGGTAAAGGGCTTGATCACAGTGTCTGGCTTCAATCTCACTTCCCAGTCCAAAGAGACAGTGGCCGGATCTTCCATGGTTACGCCTGCTCTCATCCAATCGCGCAAGAGACGGTCGTGCAAGATACGCCTGCATTGGCTGAGTTGCACTCGATCATTGACCCCGATGATGGGAATATCATCAACCCTGACAACTTGCACGTTACCCGCTTGGTGCATCATCGGCAGCACATCATTCAGGTAGTACTCGCCTTGCGCGTTATTGGGGGAGAGGCGTTCCAGATAGTCGAAGACCGCCGGCAAAGAAAATGCGTAGATAGAAGTGGAGACCTCATGAATATTCCTCTGGGAAGGGCTGGCATCGGCTTCCTCGACGATCGTTTCAAAAGCGCCATCGGCATTTCGACACACGCGCCCCAGGAGAGAAGGATCTTCCACAAGAGCAGTTAACACTGAACCCAGACACTGCGATTGCTGGTGAACCTCCAACAGATGCAAGAGGTGGGCAGCCTGCAGCAAAGGAATGTCTCCGGGCAATACCAGCAACGTCCCAGTCTCGCCACTCAAGGTTTCCCTGGCTTGTTGGAGGGCGTGTCCAGTCCCAAGCTGGCGATCTTGCCAGACATAACGGAAGCCGGATCCCATGCGCTCTTGCACCAATTCCCCGCTATGGCCGACGACGATAATTGTCGCTGCCAAGTCCAGCGGTGCAAGTGAATCCAGGGTGTAGGAAAGCATCGGTCGCCCTAGTAAGGGATGCAAGACCTTGGGGAGAACGGACTTCATTCGCTTACCCAGACCGGCTGCCAACACGACTGCATACAAGCGCTCTTGCATGATCCTCACTTGTTCGTTTTGGCTGGGGAGGATGGGCTCGAACCACCGTCGGCGGATCCAAAGTCCGCTGTCCTACCACTGGACGACTCCCCAGCGAATACATATGCCGAGTTCTCTTTCACTTCTACTCGACTCAGATGATCTTGCTAAAATAATAATGGTACCCCCAGGCGGAATTGAACCGCCGTCTTCGCCTTGAAAGGGCGATGTCCTCGGCCACTAGACTATGGGGGCACAAAAAGCCGGAGATAGTCTACTCGATCCCATCCTCCCTCGCAAGGTCGATGGGGGCTGTTTGGAGCCATCTCCTCAAAGCGTATGATTGTGCATGCTGCTCCAGGCTGATTAGTCCAAGGAACGAATCTGAATCCGTCCTCTATCATAGATCCCCACTGGCATCCGTTCAGTATTAGCGAAATAGCCGATCTGACCGCGCCAGTCGATGCCAATGAGGCCTCCTGGGAAGGTCTGAGAGCTCAGAGACAAAGGAATGGCGACCGCTTTCCAGACAGGCTCCCGGCGCATCACCTGAACTGCGCGGAAAGCCAACAGACGGCGCATGATCTGTTCGCCATGGCCAGTAGCGGCAGCAGCGCCCCAACGAGAGGCAAAAAGACCAGCGCCTAGGATCGGGGTGTCGCCAACCCGACCCGGAAGCTTTCCAGCCAAGCCCCCGGTGGAGCAAGCGATCGCCAATTGCCCGCTTCGATCTCTGGCTACTGCTCCAACCGTATCACTGCAACGCTGCAGATCGCGGAAACTCGCCAGGTGGGGAAGAAGATTGGCCTGCCCATGATCAACGATCTCTCGCCATAGAGACCGCTGCGAGTCAGTGGTCGGATCATAGGAAGGGAATCCGCAGGAGCGGGCAAACCTGGTAGCGGCTTCCCCCGCCAGGAGGAGATGATCAGTGCGCGTCATCACTTCACGCGCCACAGCGATCGGGTGCTGTACATTCTGCAAGGCTGCCACCGCTGCGAAGGACCCTTCGCTGGTCATCACGGCAGCATCCATCTGAGCCTGCCCATCAAGATTCAAGGAAGAACCGGTGCCACAGTTGAAAAGAGGGTCATCCTCAAGAACCTCAATGGAGGCAATAACTGCTTCCAGCGCATTTCCCCTCTCTAGAAGAGCAATCCCGCGGTCAAGCGCACGTTGGATCCCCTCTTGATACCTAATCCCGGCGACAGCCCGCAAAGATCCCCCATGATCATTCCAAGCTCCACCGTGGATGATAAGCTGCATGGAGCCGCTTACCCTTTGGTCTTTTTCGCAATCAGAGTGACCAATATCTTTCTATGCATTGAGAGTCCATTGCCCATCTTCGATACTACCCCAGAGCATCGCTTCCGTGTTGAAGGCCTGGGACAGGCGCCCTCTCCAGTCGATTCCGATCAAACCACAGCTACAACCCTGCTCCTTGGCTTCCCTCACCAGGCGGGGAATCACTCGTCCAGCAGGGTCATTGCGCATCCCTTCCACCGCCTCGAAGCAAAGAAGCTTCCGCCAGATTTGTTCGCCATGACCCGTGGCTGACGCGCCGCCCCAGCGTGAGGCATAGGTTCCGGCTCCCAAGATAGCCGAATCTCCGATACGTCCGGGAAGCTTGGCGGCGTACCCTCCTGTGGAGGTGGCTACAGCGATGAAGCCTGACCGATCGCGAGCCACTGCGCCGACGGTTCCCTTCGCTTCTTCCACAAGAAATCTGCGCAGATTGGGAAGAAAAGCGCTGCCCTTTCTTTTGACATCTTCCAGCTCGTTCTGGCGGCTCTCGACGACGGGATCGTAGAGTGGGTACCCCCAATAGCGAGCCAATCGTTCTGCGCCATCTCCTACGATCAGGAGGTGGTCCGTCTCCTCCATCACGCGCCTGGCAATCAGAATGGGATGCTCGACCCGTTTTAGGGAACCCACTGCGCCAAAACGCTCCTCGCTGGTCATGACGGAGGCGTCCATCTCTACTTCTCCGTCTAGATTTAACGCCGACCCAGTCCCACAATTGAACAACGGGTTTGCCTCAAGTGAGAGGACTGCTGCTATGACGCCCTCCAAGGCGCCTTCCTTCTCCAAGGCGCCGTACCCTCGACGAAGTGATTCTTCCAGACCCTCCCGATATAGCTGGGAACTACGGATCTTCCCGGCTCCTCCGTGAACAATCAGTTGACACATGATTTCATTTCCAGCCTCAGTACGATGATTTGATTGGTTTTCCTACTTTGAGTTCCATGATGAGAAGAACCTCCTTCGCTGACGGTTCCGATTCAGTAATTTTACCAGGAATAAACACCGACAGAGAAGAATGGGCATGGCGATTGTCCTTAGATCCCGACCCAGCTTCGGCAATACCGGGGAGTTTGAAAACAATAAAAAGAGATTTCAAAAGGAAGTCTCAAACCGAGATAGATGGTTTCTCAGGTGAGATTTAGCAAATTCTCAACCAACAAAGTACAATTTACGCGTGAAATATCTTGGTGAGCCGTACAGGACTCGAACCTGTGACCCCCTGCTTAAAAGGCAGATGCTCTACCAGCTGAGCTAACGGCCCACACGTACTGTTGGCACCGAAACAAGCTCTGATTATAGAAAATAACGGAAGATCCTGCAAATCAGCTGCTCCTTTTGTGCAACGGGGATGATTTGCAGAATTCCCACTATCGCTGTGTTCATTCTTGCTTAAAAACTATCGCCGTGAGTGCCAAGATTCTCGAAGCGGGTGTACTCTTGAATGAACTTCAACTTGACGATGCCGGTTGGCCCATTGCGCTGCTTGGCGATTCTGATTTCCGTGACGCCCGTTTGGTCACCGCTCTCATGTTGTTTGTAAAGGTCCTCTCGATAGAGCATTAAAACGGTGTCTGCGTCTTGTTCGATGGAACCGGACTCTCTTAAGTCTGACAGTTGAGGGATCTTTTTATCCCGCTTCTCCACCTCACGGGAGAGCTGCGAAATGACAATGATTGGGACTTGCAGCTCTCGGGCGAGGTTTTTCAGGCCGCGCGTCATCTCAGAGATCTCTTGCACGCGGTTCTCAGCCCGGGTCCGGTTGGACATCAACTGCAGGTAGTCAACTATCACGATCCCCAAGCCCCGTTCCATCTTCAGGCGCCTCGCCTTGACACGAATCTCCAATAACGAGATGCCGGGTGTATCGTCGATATAGATAGGGGCTCTGTAGAGTTCAGGCACAGTGTTGCTGAGACGCTCCATGTCTTCGTTGCTGAGGAAGCCTGTGCGTACCTTTTGGGCATCTACGCGCGCCTGGGAACAGATCATCCGCTGCACCAACTGTTCTTTGCTCATCTCCAGTGAAAATATGGCGACGGGAAGCTTCTCCTTCAATGCTACATATTCCGCCACGTTCAGGCAGAAGGATGTTTTGCCCACCGAGGGTCGAGCGGCCACAATGACCATGTCGGAAGACTGGAAGCCTGCGGTCAGGCGATCCAGGGTATCAAACCCGGTCCGCACCCCGGTAGTCAAGCGCTTGTTATGGAACAGATTATCGATCCGCGCATATACCTCGGTAACCAATCCCTTGATCTCTACGAAATCCGTCGAAAGGCGGCGTTGGGCGATGGTGAAGACCAACTTTTCCGATTGATCGATCAGTTCTTCGAGGGGGGTATCGGTGTCATACCCGAGCGTGGCGATTTTCGTTCCAGCCTCGATCAGGCGACGTAGTACGGATTTTTGCTCGACAATGCGCGAATAGTAAAGTGCGTTTGAGGCAGTTGGAACCACCGAGGCTAGGGAAGCGATATAGGCACTCCCCCCTACCGTCTCCAATCTTCCTTGGTTGCGCAGGCTATCCACCACCGTAACGATATCGACCGGTTCCCCACGTTCCAATAGGTCAGCGATCGCGGAGAAAATGACGGCATGCGGTTCGCGATAAAAATCGACCGGGCTGAGTATCTCCAGAACCTGGGCGATCACATCCCGGTCGAGCAGCAAGGAACCCAAGACCGCCTGCTCCGCGTCTAAATTGTGAGGAGGTAAGCGGGAGAGCTCAGTAGACAAGGCCTTATTCCTTCGCTTTTACTTCCAGCTCGACCTCGATGGTCAACTCACGGTGCAGTTTAATCGGGATCTTGTGCTTCCCAAGAGTACGAATCGAATCCTCCAGCAGAACCCGTTTTCGTTCGACGGAAGTTTGATAAGTGGAAAGGATCGCCTCGACGATATCTTGTGCAGTGACCGAGCCGAACAACTTACCGCTCTCCCCTGCCTCGGTGATAAACACCAATGGTTTTCCTTCTATCACCGCAGCAATCTTCTTTGCTTCCGCTAGCTCTCGGTCTTCGCGCTTCTTCCAGCCAGACCTGCGTTGCTCAAGTGTGCGCAAAGCGCCAGAAGTAGCTTCTTCTGCCCACTGTCGGGGAATGAGGTAGTTGCGGGCATATCCATCTTTCGCGTCCACCACTGCACCTTGTTTCCCCAATTCTGGGTGATCTTTTAATAGAATGACCTTCATCCTAGTCGACCACGTACGGCAAAAGAGCCATTACGCGAGCCCTTTTAATGGCGCGGGTTAAAGCTCGCTGATGTCTGGCGCAATTCCCGGTGACCCGGCGAGGGATGATTTTGCCTTTCTCGCTAAGGAACTTTCGCAACCGGTTGGCATCCTTGTAATCGATGAATAGATTCTTTTCAGCGCAGAATGCGCAGAATTTCTTGCGGGGTCTTCTGTCTTTGGGACCGCGGGGACGGCGCCGCCGCGGGTCCATGGGTTTTCTAGAATCCATCGTTATCCCTCTTCCTATCCAACAAACTCGTCGTTGGAACGATCGGTCGCAAAATCATCAGGTGGAAACGTCTCGCTATCCTCGATTATGGGCGAAAAGGACTCGGGACTGCCCTCAGCGGTCGTGGTCGGCCGGTCAAGGAAAGTCACTGAGGTGGCAGAGATCTCTACCCAAGAGAGTTTCTGCCCATCTTTCTCGTAGATACGGCTGGTTAACCGTCCCTCCACCAAGGCTCTTTTCCCTTTCTTCAGGAAGTTTGCCACGTTGACTGCTTGTTTTTTCCAAACCTTCACGTTGAAGAAATAGGCATTTTCTCGACGCTCTCCACTCTGGGTAGTGTAGTTGTCGTTCACTGCCAAACGAAAGGTCGCCACCGAGACACCGGAAGGGGTATACCGCAACTCGGGGTCAGCGACCAAATTTCCCATCAAAATGACGTGGTTGATCATGAGATCCGGCTCGTTACTGTCGCACGAACATGAATCGAATGACTTCCGGCACCAGCGTCATCTGACGCTTGGCCTCAGCGATACTGGGTGGGGTGCCTAACAAGGTAAAGATGAAATAGTACCCCTCATTTTGCCGCTGGATGGGAAAAGCCAATCTGCGCTTCCCCCAGCGGTCCACTTTGCTTACCTCGCCGCCTGTGCTGGCAATAATCTCTTGCACCTTCTCTGCCAGCTTGTCAGCCTCTTCCGGGGCTAAGGCGGGGGTAGCGATCAGACATACTTCATATGGACGCAATCTGTTCACTCCCTTCGGGATTTGCTCCGTTGTTCGGAGCAGGGTCGGTGACGGCTTGATATTCTATCATGAATGGCTCTTCGTGCCAAAAGTTAGAGAGTTGGAGGCGTCTTTGGAAGAACTTCCAAAGCAGGTATTTCCTCTGAAGTCGAAATGGCAAGCAATTCCCCTTCTTTTGCGGTCAGCTCTAGTTTCTCCAATTCACCAGCCCGTTTTCCCTCCTTTAAAAAGAAGTAGCGCTGCGCGTAGTAACCGGCAGCCAACCCCCAGAGTGTGCTAAGAAAAACCATCAGCGCGGGTAAGGTTACCCGTGCCGGGTCTACGAAGACCCCAGCCAGTTCTGCCCCCAACTGGCTGAAGGAAGCATAGGTGGTGTAGAGAAACAATGTGAGAAACTCACTGAGGAAGACAAAGGAGAAAGAAGCCAGCGTGCTCCAACCAGTAGAGAGGGTGAGCAGCCCACCGAGAGTAGCGAACAGAAGATAGAGGGAAAGTCGAAAAATCTGCGGAGAGCCGAGAAAGGTGATCGCGTCCATTGGAAGCCAACGGTAGTAGAGGGCCAAGGCATTGAGAAAACCAAGGATTAAGGCAAAGATGAACCAAAAAGGCCCCGCTGCTGTTTGTACTGTCACTTGGTGCTTCCGGGCTTGAACCATATAACCCAGCAACCCAGCAGCATGCTCGGCATAAAAGGAAACAAGGAAGACGCTTAACAAAGTGGCAGCAAGGGCAGTCGAAAAGTTCACCAGGTTGAAGAGGCTAGCTGTTGGCACGAAGAGGAAAGTGACAACTCCATAGGCCACGAAGGTGAATAGCAACCCAAGCGAAGTCCAACCCCACCGGCGCAGGATCAGCATCGAGAGCAGTGTCCACAGCAGGATTAGCGCAAAACAGAAAACCGGCATCCAACTTCGGTACGGTTCAATAAAGAGGTTGCCAAAATAGGCGAATTTGGTCTCAAGAGCCCAAAAGACGCCCAAGCCGAGATTAATCAGTAAAATGATGAGATTTCGAATAATCATTTCCTCTCACCTTCATATGGGGATTTTCTACCATCATAGCACCCTGACATCGCCGCACCACTGTTCTCGCTCTCTTCTGGCAACTGAGAAACTAGTTTTTTGCGCACTCGTTTCTCCAACGAGGCGCGCGACAGCAAAACGAAATGGCCGCAGCCAAGACAGCGAATGCGAATATCTGCCCCCAAACGGACCACTTCCCAGCGATCGGAGCCGCAGGGGTGCTTCTTTCGCAGAAGCAACCGATCACCCATAGCCAATGGCAGAACTGGGCGCATTAGAATTTCAGGGAAGACTGATCGGTATGGCGCAGGATTTGGCGCGGTTTGGACCCACTCGCCGGTCCCACGATGCCACGCCGTTCCATGAGATCGATCAGCCGTCCAGCCCGCGCATATCCGACCTTCATCTTGCGCTGCAGCATCGAGGCCGAACCTTCCCCAGCTTGCATCACCCACTGCACTGCCTCTTCAAAGAGAGGGTCATCCTCTTCTTCCTCCCAATCCTTGCCCTCAGCTTGAAGGATGGGCAAGGGGCGAAACGTATTGTCCTGGTTCTGCTCTTTCCAGAAGGAAACGACCAAGTCGATCTCCGCTTCGGAGACCAAAGCGCCTTGAAGGCGGACCGGCTTTGGGTAATTGACTGGATAGAAGAGCATGTCTCCGCGTCCCAATAGTTTTTCTGCGCCATTCATGTCCAAGATCACGCGGGAGTCCATCTGAGAAGCTACGGCAAAAGCGATGCGGGAGGGAATGTTCGCCTTGATGATACCAGTGATGACGTCTGTGGAAGGTCGCTGGGTGGCCACGATCAGGTGTATGCCTGTGGCGCGGGCTAGCTGAGCCAAGCGGATGATGTATTTCTCCACTTCTGCTGGGGCAACCATCATGAGATCGGCCAATTCGTCGATCACCACAACATAGTATGGCAAGGGTTCTCCCAAATCCTGCTCTTTTACTTTCAAGTTATAGGCTTCGATATCTCGCGCCCCTAATTCCGAGAACTGCACCAAACGGCTCTCCATATCGTTGACAATCTCTTTCAAGACAGCTCCTGCTTGCTTCACGTCCATCACTACCGGATAGAGCAGGTGAGGTAACTGGCGGTAGTTGTAGAGCTCTACTCGTTTTGGGTCAATGAGAACCAACCGAACTTCATCGGGAGTGGAGTGATAGAGAATGCCGGAGAGGATGGAGTTGATACAGACGCTCTTCCCGCTGCCGGTCGCTCCCGCTACGAGGAGGTGAGGCATCTCTCGCAGTTCCCCAACGACAGGATGGCCCCCAATATCCTTTCCCAAGGTCAAAGGAATGCGGAATGTCCGCTTCACAAATGCCTCGCTCTCGACGATCTCGCGCAGGTAAACAAGGGAAATCTTCTCCGAAGGCACTTCAATCCCCAATACAGATTTTCCGGGGACAGGCGCCTCAATTCGGACACCCGTTGCAGCGAGAGTCAGCGCAATGTCGTCGGAAAGGTTCAGGATCTTTGAAACCTTCACCCCGGGGTCCAGTTGCAGTTCGTAACGTGTGATGGCTGGCCCCACTTCGATATTCACCACGTGCGTCCCAATGCCGAAGCTATTTAGCTTGTCTTCCAGAATCTGCGCCACATTGCGGGTCTCCCGCCGGGAGATCTTGGGGTTCTCTTGAACCGGCTTTCGCAGCAAATCGAAGGGTGGCAAGCGGTAGGCAGGTGGAACGAGAGCGGTTGACGGCGTCTTTGACGGCTTATCAAGGGTCGGTTTCCGCTCCAGCGCGGGAGAGATCTTTGGACGATACGGTTTGGACTTTGCTTCTTTCGCGACTTCCCGAGAAGGCGCCTCCATCGAGGAGATGATGATCTCCCCCTCTTTAAGGGCTTTGGCTCGCTTCTGTCGAGTCTTCCACCATCCCAATAGTCCTGGCCAGAAAAGTGCAGAGAAACAAGCCAGGAATAGGAAACACATCAAGAGATAAGCAATCCACCCAAGGGTATTAAAAACTCCCACCACCCACCAACCCCGGCTGACATACCCGACGATCAGCAAGATCAGCAGAGAACCCAGAGCAAAAGCGAGCAAGAAACGCGAGCGGCCTTTTTGCAGGTTTCGCCAAAGGAGGAAACCGATCAGCAGAAGGAAAAAAAAGAGGGGCAGATCCCAAGCCAGCGCTCCCCAGAAGAAAGCAGTCACTCGAGGAAGATAGTAAGCCAAGACCGCAATGGCAACAATGCCAACGATGACCAGCATTACCCACAATAAAGCCCGTTCCTGCTGATGGGGGTCGCGTCGTTTGCTTCCCCCGCTTTTATTTATTTTTTTTCTCGCTGGCGATGGTGTGGCCATGCAGTTTCTCCTCCGCCTTCCCACCGGCTTTTCTTTGGTTCTGGGGGACTCGCTTCTCCGTCTGGCGCTTCTCACCCTTTCCTTTTTCAACCTTCATTGAAGCCCTTCCAGCCCGTTTCTTTCCTTTTCCGGCCGGAAGAGGCTGTACTGCTGTTTTCCTAACAGGAGAAGGGGGGGGACATACCACTTTCGGCGTTGCGGGAAGGCTTCGTTCGGCTGCTCGACCCTGCTTCAGCGCCTGCGCAGGATTCCTCTCGGTTGATGGAGAAATCGGACTGCCGCCCTCCAGTATGCTCACCAGGACCAAAGGCCGTCTCTTTAGTCTCTTGGCCAAGAAGCGTTCGGTTTGTTCTTGAATCTTCTCCTCAATTCGTTCAAGGTTGACCTTGTCCTCGATCATCTTCCGCAAGAGTGCAGCAATCTGATCGCATAAAAGGGTCTCCCAGACGACCCAGTCCTTCTCCTGGAGAAGGCCGCGAGTGGTGAAATGTGGGCCGCTGATGATCTTCCTCACATCCGGTGAGACCACTGCAGCGACTACCAACACTCCTTCTTGAGCAAGAGCCCGGCGGTCTTCAATCACTTCACTTTTCACTTCATCAATGCAGATGCCGTCGACAAAATTGGGAACGCTCGCCACTTTTCCCTGTACATAGGCTCGCCCTGGAGTAAAACTAACCATGTCTCCGTTCTCCAGCAAGAGAACGTTCTCCTGGCGGACGCCCATCTCTTGGGCGAGGCGGCTGCTCCAAACGAGGTGTCGATACTCTCCATGGATCGGGATGAAGTAGCGTGGACGGGTGATCTGCAGCATGGTCTTGATATCCTCGCGGAAAGCATGTCCGGAAACATGGACACCGGCCTGCGTACCATAGATAACCTCTGCTTTGAGGCGAAAGAGGTTATTGATTGTCTCCGACACCAGTCTCTCGTTGCCGGGAATGGGGTCAGCTGAGAAAATCACTGTATCGCCAGCCTCGATCTTGATCTTGCGGTGCTCTCCGTTGGCAATGCGGGAAAGAGCGGAGAGAGGCTCCCCCTGGCTTCCCGTGGTAATGATCACAATCTGATTGCGCGGAAAGAGAGAGAGATCCTCTACTTTGATCAACTGCTCCTCCGGAACAATCAGATACCCTAGGTCCTGAGCCGTATTGAGCACACGCGTCATGGACATCCCATCGATGGCCACTTTTCGATTGAATAGTGCTGCGGTCTCAATAATCTGCTGAATTCTATGCACGTTGGAAGCGAAGGTGGTGACAATAATGCGATTGCGGGCTTTCTCGAAATACCGTTCGAGGCTTGGTTTGACTGTTCGCTCCGAGGAGGCAAACCCCGGCTTCTCGGCATTGGTGGAGTCGCAAAGCAGGCAAAGCACGCCATCAGCGGTGATCTTGGCGAATCGCTCGAAGTCGAAAGGCTTTCCCCCCACTGGTGTTTTATCAAACTTGAAATCACCGGAATGGACGATCATCCCTAGCGGGGTGCGAATCGCCAGACCCAACCCGCCGGGTACGCTGTGAGTTACTGGCAATAATTCCACCTGAAAAGGCCCGAAGGGGAGCCGGTCGCCAGGCTTGACCGTGTGAGAATCCATTTTCACTCCCAGCTCCTTGGCTCGTCCAGCGGTTAACCCGAGGGTGATGTCGGTACCATAGACGGGAATGGAGAGTTGCTGCAGGAGGTAAGGGACCGAACCGACATGGTCTTCGTGGCCATGGGTCAGGATGATCCCGGCAATTCGTTTCTGGTTGGCCAACAAATAGGAAAAATCCGGGAGAATCAGATCTACGCCAGGTGTTTTTTCATCAGGAAACTTTACCCCGGCATCGACCAGAAGCATTGTCCCACTCATCTCTAGCGCCATCATGTTTTTTCCGATCTCCCCCAGCCCACCGAGTGCAACAAGCTTAATCTCCAAGGCGTGTCTCCTTTTTCACCAGCAGGCGCAAGGTCTGAAAGTCCTTTGACAATTCTTCTTTTACTTGCGGGCTGCGCAGGGCGGCAGCGGGGTGAAAAGTTGGGAAATAGAGGATCCCGTCCTTACGGAAGGTCTTCCCATGAACAGCGGTGATGCTCCATTCCGGGTTGAGCAATGTGTGCAGCGAATGTCGCCCCAAGATACAAACCAAGTCGGGAGCGATCAAACCGATCTGGGCGATAAGGTATGGGTGGCAGGCTTCAACCTCGTCCGGGAGAGGATCACGGTTCTCGGGAGGCCGGCATTTCACGATATTTGTAATATAGACTTGCTCACGCTTCAAGCCCAGGGAACTCTGGATGAGACTCTCCAACAGATTTCCTGCCGGGCCGACAAAAGGTCGCCCCTGCTGATCTTCCCGTTGTCCGGGGCCTTCCCCTACGAATAGCAGAGGGGAATATAGATCTCCTTCACCAGGGACAACCTGCAAGCGTCTCTGGCAAAGCCGGCACTTTTGGCATTCCAGGATCTCCTTCCGTAAAGACGGATATAACTCCTCTCTACCGTCCTGTATGGCCAAAACCTCCCTGGGCTCGTTCCGTTTCCTCCAGACTCTCCGCTGTTCTCAGTTGAGCATGGAGCACTGGATTGATTACCAATTGGGCGATCCGTGCCCCACGCTCCACTTGATATTCCCTGGTTCCGTGATTTATTAAGATCACCTGAACCAGCCCCCGATAATCCGCATCGATGGTCCCCGGAGCATTTAGGACAGTCACACCATATTCCAAGGCCAACCCACTCCGAGGGCGCACTTGACCCTCAAAGCCAATCGGGATGGCGATAGAAAAACCGCAGCACACTTTCGCCCAATCTCCTGCGCCAATTACCGCCGATTCGCTGGCCAGGAGATCCAGGCCAGCAGAACCGGGTGTCATGTACTTTGGGATCGGCAGGTCGCGAGCGCTCGCCTCGATCCTTATCTGGATCTCGATTTCCACGGTCGGTCCGATCGATCCGATCGATCCGGACGGTCTCGCCGCTCGTGCTTTTCTTCATCTTCGCTGAACTCTTGGCCGGTCAATCCCTTTCGGCTCAGACTGATGCGGCCTCGATCGTCAACTCCGTCCACGATAACGGGAAGCTCATCGCCCATTTTGAAGCTTTCCTCGACTCGCTTGACGGCACGGTCATACATTCGTGACTTGTGCAACAGACCTTCCTTGCCGGGGCCGATCTCCATGAAGACGCCGTAGGTCTCCACGCGCGACACTTTCCCAGTGAAAGTGGCGCCGATCTCCACCTCGCCAGTCAACGACTCAATCTGCTGCTTGGCCATCTCCCCGGCTTCGACTGAAGGCGCGGTAATGAAGACTCGCCCGCTCTGTTCGATATCGATCATGGCGCCTGTTTCTTCGGTGATCTTCTTGATCATTTTGCCCCCTGGTCCGATCACTTCACGGATCTTGTCTGGGTTGATCTGCATGACAAAAACCCGAGGGGCATAGCGGGAAAGCTCAGCTCGAGGCTGAGGCATCGCAGTCCGGATCTTCTCCAGAATGAAAAGACGAGCCTCCTTCGCCTGTGTCAAAGCCGTACGCAGGATTTCCAATTCGATCCCTTTGATCTTCATGTCCATCTGCAAGGCAGTCACTCCCGTAGCGGAGCCAGCTACCTTGAAATCCATATCGCCTAAAGCGTCTTCCATCCCCTGAATGTCTGTCAGAACTGCGACCTGGTCTTTCTCCTTGATCAAGCCCATGGCTATTCCGGCGATCGGCGCGGTGATTGGGACGCCTGCGTCGAGCAGTGCGAGGGTGCTGCCACAGACCGAAGCCATCGAGGTTGAGCCGTTGGACTCCAATACCTCAGAGACCAGTCGGATCGTGTAAGGGAAGTCCTCTTGGTTCGGGATGACCGAAAGAAGCGCCCGTTCGGCAAGAGAGCCATGTCCTATCTCCCGGCGGCCTGGCCCGCGCATTGGACGGACCTCTCCAACCGAGAAAGGAGGAAAGTTATAGTGATGCATGTACCGCTTGAACTCTTCGATGCCTAGTCCTTCAATGATCTGCACTTCACCGATAGCTCCAAGAGTGAGTATCGACAAGACTTGCGTCTGCCCACGGGTGAAGAGACCGGAACCGTGAACTCTAGGCAAGATTCCAACCTCGCAAGTGATCGGGCGAATCTCGGCGGTAGTCCTGCCGTCCGGGCGGATTCCGTCCCGCAACACCATGGCGCGCGTCTCTTCCTTGAGGATCTTGCGCTCGATCTCCTGGAGCGCGACTTCCATGTTGGGAAACTGTTCAGCCAAGGTTGCTCGCATCTCGACATCGATTTCGGCCAAGGCTTCCTCACGAGCGTGTTTCTCGGCGATGCGGATTGCCTCGCAGAGGCGCTGCCGGACTTCTAGTTTTACCGCCTCCACCATCTCAGGCGCATATTCCGATGGTGCAATGACGGTTTTCTCCTTGCCAACCTTGGACATCATCTCCCTTTCCAAGGCGATGATGCGCCGGATTTCCAGTTGCGCCAAGGCCAAGCCTTCCAGTAATAGTTCCTCGCTGACCTGTTTCGCACCCGCTTCTACCATGAGGATGGCATCCTCAGTAGCGGCCACGACCAGATCGAGCTGGCCTTCCTCAATCTGCTGGTAGGTGGGGTTCAAGATGAGTTTCCCATCTTGGGCTCCCAACCGTATCGCTGCTACCGGACCTTCGAAGGGTATCTCGCTGATAGAAAGCGCTGCGGAAGCAGCGATCATGGCAGCGATATCCGGAGGATAGGCAGGGTCGGCAGAGAGGACTTTTGCCACTACCTGAACGTCTCGTCGCAAGTGGCTGGCAAAGAGTGGCCGGATCGCGCGATCGATCAAACGGGAACGTAAGATTTCCTTTTCGGTGGGACGCCCTTCTCTCTTGAAGAAACCGCCCGGGATCTTTCCGATGGAATACATCTTCTCCTCGTAATCCACCATCAAGGGCAGGTAGTCGATCCCTTCCCTGGCTTGCCCAGCTAGCGTGGCTGTTGCCAAAACCACAGTCTCCCCGTGCGTGACGAGAACAGCCCCCCCGGCTTGTTTCGCTAATTTTCCTGTTTCTAAAGTAAGTTTCTGTCCAGCTAGACTGGATTCAATGCGCGTAATATCGCTCAATGCGTGTCTACTTTCTCAAGCCCAAGGACTTGATCAGGAGGTTGTACCGATCGCTCGATTCCTTCTTTAGATAGTTGAGCAATCGACGCCGCTCGCCAACCATCTTTAAGAGTCCCCGACGTGAATGGTGGTCTTTCATGTGTACTTTCAGATGTTCTGTTAGGTAGGTAATGCGCTCTGTCAGTATAGCAACCTGCACTTCAGGGGAGCCCGTGTCCATCTCGTGGATTTGATACTTGTGGATGATACTTTGCTTCTCTTCTTTGGCTAGGGTCACAACTCGTCCTCCTTGTCAGTTTTGCGATTTCGCCTCACTGGGCAATCCCTGGAGGAGGCAATTGCCGAGATTAAGACGCATTAATCCTATCACAATTGGGTGAGTTTGAACAAGCAATCGATCCCATCTACAGGCGAGAGATAAATGAAACGCCAATACGTTCATCGACAATTCCTGGGAGGTTCATACTTCCTTCCGCCAAGGATCCTTTGATCTCCTCCCCATTGCTCAGCTTAAGAATGTATTTGCCACTGGGAGGAAGGATTTTCCTTTGGTCCACAAGCTCGTACCCGAGATCATCTCCCTTTGTGCGAAAAGTGGCATGGTAGGGACTGCCAAGCAAGGCGTTGGCCTGTTCTATCAAGCCTCCCAGAAGCAGTTGACGGATCCTGGAAGCAGAGATTGTCGTGCCTGTTTCATCTTTCAGCAACGGCAAAACCGTCACGGTGAACCCTAACCGTTGACCATGAGCTTGCAACGAAATGGGGTTTCCTTCCCGTTTCCAGCCATAGGCAAAATTCTCTCCGACGACGATGGTTGCCGGGCGAGACCAGCATAATAAGCTTTGAGCGAAAGTGGCGGCTGAATATGCGGCGATCTCCTGGGTGAATGAAAGCACAAAAAGCACTTCAATCCCAAGTTCAAGAAACCGCTCAATTTTCTCTTCCAGGGAAAGCAGTGGATGAAACTGGTCTTCCCGCCATAATCCGGGAGGTGGTGGATCAAAGGTCAGGACTGCAGGAACCAGCGATTGAAGGAAAGCAGCTCGATGGACTTCTTCAATCAAGGCCAGGTGGCCACGATGCAAGCCGTCAAAGACTCCAATCCCCAGCGCTGTATCGTCCTTCCAAGGTAGAGCGGGTAACCGCCGAACTTCCACTAGGGCAGCCGCTCCATCAAGAGGCGTCCTTCCTGCCTCTTGCCCAATCCGATAAAACGCCCGTGGCGGTCTTGAACGCGAAAGAACAGCCCTGTGCCGAGGAGTGATGTAGAAATGACTCTCCCATTGATAAAGGAGGACAAATCGCGTTCGGCGATCACTGCCAAGGGCAAGTGGCCGAGAGCTGATTCGATCGGTAGGAGCGGCCATGGTCCTTTCTCCAGATCTCGAAGGGTACAGCTCTCCTCAAGACGATAGCAAGAGGATCGTAAACGGATGATGAAACGGGCGCAGGCCGGCAAACCGAGCGCTGCGCCAATGTCCTTGGCAAGAGTTCGAACGTAGGTGCCTCCGGAGCATCGAACCAACAGGCGGGCCTGGGGATAGATGCCTTGCGCGAAACTCACCAGTCGCAGTGAATAGACGTGAATCGTGGCTGTCTTCTGTTCTGAAGGTTCCTGTCCCGCCATAGCCAATTGGTAGAGCCGCTTGCCGTCTTGGTGTTTGGCTGAAAAAAGAGGAACTTCCTGCGCCAGATCACCGATGAAGTGAGTCAACACTTCTTCCACAGCGGTCCGCTCAACTCTTGCGCCTATATCCTTGACAATCTCTCCCCACAGATCACCGGTGTCCGTCTCTAAGCCAAAGACTGCCTCGAAGAGGTATTCTTTGTCGTTGTTCAGGTACGGCAGAAATTTGGTCGCTCGCTCCACTGCAACAACGAGAACGCCGCAAGCAGGCAAATCAAGAGTCCCGCTATGTCCAAGTTTGAGCTTGGGCCGTCCTCCGCGCAAGGCGCGAATCACATCAAAGGAAGTCATTCCAGGCGGCTTGAGAAGGTTGAGAAATCCGCTAGGCATCGCTCACCAACTCTCGAAGCGCTGCCATCAGGCGCTGTTGCACCTGGCGGTAGGAGCCATTCATCCTGCAGCCGCTGGCGGCAGCATGCCCTCCTCCTTGAAATAAACGGGCAACTTTGCTGACATCGACTGTCCCGTGGGATCTCAAGCTGATTTTGTAATGCTCCGGCTCAGTTTCCTTGAAAAGAGCATAGACGACTGGATCGGGCCATCTTCGCCACTCATTCATGAGAATGTCTGAATCATACTCATCCCCTACCCCGCTCTCAAACTGCAAGCGAGCGCAAGCCACCCCAGTCTGATACTCCAAAGAGGACATGGCGAGGGCGAAATATCGAATATCCCGTTCGCTCCAACGATTAAAGAAGAGGTCGGCCAACTGGTCGGGATGGGCTCCTTTGGTCACCAATCGAGCGGCCAGTTCTAATGTGTGAGCCCCGGTATTGATGAATTGAAAGCCATTGGTGTCGGCCAGAATAGCGTAGTACCAAGCAGCGCAGGCTCGCTGCGGGATCATTGGCTCATCAAGGAAAAGAGAAGCCAGTATCTCTCCAGTCGAGGAAGCCTCCGGCTGCCACCAAGAGAAGTCAGCGCAGAGTTCATTGCCGGGGTGATGATCGATCGATAGTACCCAACGGTATCCTTCCAGGGAAAGCGGAACGCGTTCCTTGGTCCCGGCGTCCAAAATGGCCAAAGTGATGCAGGCAGTATCATCCGGTGGCCTCGTGAGAAAGGGAAGGCCGGCTGCCAGCGCATCATATTTCTCATCGAGAGGGTTGGGGAAGTAAAGGGACGCTTCCTTGCTCCATGATCGCAAAGTATGGCCTAAGCCAAGCGCACTCCCAACGGCATCCCCGTCCGGCCCCTCATGAGTGACAATAAGAAATGAAGAAGACTGGTCAATGATCTGGGCAAGCAGGGTCGGGAGGATGGCTCTTATTCTCCTCTTCCAATCGTTTTAGGAGCTGTTGAACCTGCATCGCCTTTTCCAAGGAATCATCATAAACAACCTGCAAGCGGGGGGCCAAGCGCATCTGCAAATGCTCGGCAACGCGCTTCTGGAGAAAACCCTGCGCCTTGGTCAGGCCTTCCATGGTTTGCTGTACCTGCTCCGCGGTGCCCAGGACTGAAAAGAAGACTTTTACCGACCGCCCATCCGGAGTCATCTCGACTTTTGTGATCGTGGCAAATCCCACGCGCGGGTCTTTCAACTCCCGGTGGACGACCGTAGCGATCAACTCACGGATTGCCTCTTGCAGCTTCTCGCGTCGTAGTGGACTGACCATACCGGGTTCAGAGGACCTCGTGAGTGGAGGTAAGGATCTGAATCGAAGGGTTTCCTTCAAGGGTTCGCAGCAATGCGGCGAAGGTCTCCTCCACCGCAGTCTGGCTGGTTCCCACCCAAGCTGCTTCTAAGCGGGAACGCTGCCAACTGTCTTGCCCCTCAACCTCGCAGAGGGAGAGGTTAAAATTCTGTCGTATTCTCTGCATCAGGCTGGAAAGAACCTGTCGTTTGTCTTTAAGGGAATGGCTGCCAGGAACAAGTAGTTCGATTTCACCCCAACCGACCATTTCACACCTGCTGCAAGGTATAGAATTCCAACAGATCGCCTTCGCGCAGATCAGTTGCTTTGTCCAAACCGATTCCACATTCGTACCCGCTGGCCACATCGCGGACATCTTCTTTGAAGCGCCGTAACGAAGTAACTTTGGTTTCCCCAATGACGATGTTGTCTCGCACGACACGCGCCTTGGAGTTGCGTTCAACTTTGCCATCTTGAATGTAGGAACCGGCAATGAAACCCAACTTAGGCACCCGGAAGAGCTTGCGGATCACCGCGCGTCCCATAGGTTTTTCCTCGATGCGAGGCTCGCAACGCCCACGGATGCATCCTTCCAAATCAGTGACCAGTTCGTAGATCAAATCATAGGTGCGAATCTCGATTCCTTCACGCTCGCTGGCCTTTTTTGCCATGGAATCTGGACGTACATTGAAGCCCAGTACCATCGAAGCCGTAACAGAGGCCAAATCGATATCAGATTCTGTGATCGCCCCAACACCGGCATGCATTGTCTCGATCACCATCTCGGTGGATTTTACTTTGCTGATGGCTACCAGCAGGGCGTCCAACGTACCTTGGGAATCAGCTTTAAGAACCAGCGGGAACTTATTGCTCTCTTTCTGAAAAGCCTTGTAGAGCCGATCCGTGGAGCGGAAGTCCTTCCCTTGCGGCAGACTCTCAGTGCTGCGCTGCAACTTCAGATCCTTCGTCGTCTGAAAACGTACGCCAGGCTGGGGAACAGCTTCCAAACCGACGATTTCAACCGCAGTGGAGGGGCCGGCTTGTTTGAGACGCTCTCCCATGGCGTTAATGATAGAACGCACTTTGCCGCCGGTCTCACCTACTTGCAGGATATCCCCGACATGAAGAACGCCTCCTTGAACGATCACCGCCGCCACCGGTCCCAGACCCCTGTCCAACCTGGCTTCGATCACGGTGCCGAACGCAGCGACGTTGGGTGAGGTTCTTAGCTCCTGCACTTCGGCTAAAAGGGAGATCATCTCCAGAAGCTTGTCGACCCCCTCGCCCTTCTTGGCCGATAACTGCACGTAGATGGTCTCTCCCCCCCATTCCTCGGGGACCAGTCCCAAATCCGAGAGCTGTTGCCTAACCCGGTCGGGATTTGCCCCTTCCTTATCCATTTTGTTCAGGGCGACGATAACAGAGACCTTGGCTGCTTTGGCATGATTGAGGGCTTCTACGGTCTGGGGCATGACCCCTTCATCTGCCGCTACAACGAGAACGGCGATATCGGTTACCTTTGCGCCTTGGGCTCGCATGGCGGTAAAAGCTTCGTGCCCGGGGGTATCGATAAAAACGATGCGTTGTCCTTTGAACATGATCTCCGAAGCGCCAATTTTCTGGGTGATCCCGCCTTTTTCCTTCTCCGCTACGGAGGAATGCCGGATCGCGTCAAGGAGGGTGGTCTTTCCATGATCAACATGACCCAAGACGGTGACCACCGGAGCTCTACCGACCCAATCCGGGTTCATTTTCGATTGGGGGGAATGATGAACCCCTAGGTCGCCGGGCGCCTCGCCAGGCCTTGCAGCAGTCGGCAGTGCCGCGCTGGGGACCATTGTTTTCAACAGCTCTTTGGCCTTGAGGCTGAGTGGCTGGTTGACGGCAACCATCTCGCCTTTCTTCCAGAGGTACTCGGCAACTTTGCTTGGTTCAAGGTGGTAGAACTTGGCAAAATCCCCTGCAGTCTCAGGGATGGTCTGGGCATCCGCCACCTGGATTTGGTCCGCTTCGCTTGTCGGTTCTACTTCTAGCTGTATGGGGTGTTCGGCCAAGATCTCCTGCACTAGTTTGGCCACATCATCTTCGATGGTCGAGGCATGTGTTTTCGCCTCCACGCCAAGCTCCTTGAGAATGGACAGCAGCTGGGTGCTGGAGATCTTCAACTCCTTGGCTAACTCATAGATTCGTTTCTTCGGCACGGTTCAACCTCCTGTCCGTTCTCAATAGACTTGCGCAACTGCGTCAGAAGCTCCTCATTCAGACAAGCTCCGATCTTCTTTGCCAGGTTCCTGTTCTTCAGCGCACGCTCCAAACATGGCTTCCGTCGGCAAAGATAAAACCCGCGACCAGGCTTCTTTCCAACCAGGTCAACGGATAGTTCTCCCTGCGGGGAACGAGCAATGCGCAATAGGTCTTTTTTAGCGAATACCCCGCCACAACCCGAACACGTTCGCAGGGGTGGATGCGAACTCATTTAGCCCCCTCGGATTGGATGTCGATCTTCCAGTTGGTTAGTTTGGCAGCCAATCTGGCGTTCTGCCCTTCTTTACCGATAGCTAGGGAGAGTTGGTCAAGCGCAACCCAAACTTTGGCAGTCCTGGCTTTCTCATCCAGTTGCACACGGGAGATTTTTGCTGGGCTGAGGGCGTTGGCGATAAACTCCTGGGAATCTTTGGCGTAGCGGATAATGTCGATTCGCTCTCCTCTCAGCTCTCGCACGATGGCTTGGATACGCACCCCTTTCGGGCCAACGCAGGCGCCTACCGGGTCGATTTTCTCCTCTCGAGAGCTGACAGCTACTTTTGAACGCATTCCGGGCTCACGTGCGATACTCTTTATTTCAACGCGTCCCTCATAGATTTCCGGGACTTCCAGCTCAAAAAGCCGGAGTACCAGATTTGGATGAGCCCTCGAGACGATCAATTCCGGTCCCCGCTTGGATTGCTGAACAGAAGCGAGATAGATGCGGTAGTGCCCATTCATCTCATAACGCTCTCCTGGAACCTGCTCCTTCTGCATAAGGACCGCCTCAGCTCTGCCCAAGTCGACGAAAATGGTGGTTCCCTCGCGACGCCGGATCACCCCCATCAGCATCTCTCCCTCCTTGTCGAGGAATTCATGGAAAGCAGCTTCCCGCTCAGCTTCTTTGATCTTCTGAAATACGACCTGTTTTGCGGTCTGGGCGGCTAAGCGGCCAAAGTCCTTGGGTGTAATCTCTTGTTTGACGATATCGCCCAATTGAGCCTCCGTCACGATTTGACGGGCTTCCTCTAAAGAAATGGAGGCGAATTTGTTCTCCACCAATTCAACGACATCTTTTTGAGCGAATACGTGAATCTCGCCAGTCTTCACATTAAGGTCAACAAGAACATTCTGACTGGCTCCGTAATCTTTCCTGTAAGCGGTGGTAAGAGCAACTTCAATTGCCTCAACCAAGGATTCCTTGCGGATTCCCTTCTCTCTTTCAATTTGTTCGAGGGCGATAATCAACTCTTTTGACACAACAGCCTCCCCCTTCAACGGTAAACCAAGCGAGCTTTCTCGATCAGAAGGAGGGGCAAAGCCCGTTGCCTTCCATCGACCTCTAGAAGCACCGATTCTCCTTCTAGGCCCTCCAGAATCCCGATCAATAGATCCTCTCCCTCGATCTTCTGATTGAGGCGAACCTGAGCCTCACGCCCTCGAAAGAAGATAAACTCCTCCGGGTCTTTAATATCCCGCTCAAGCCCTGGGGAGGAGACCTCCAATCGATAACGTGCAGGAAAAAGATCGTCCAGCTCGTTGCCAAGCAATCGTGACACCCGTTGGCAGTCGTCCAAAGAGATGCCTTCCGGAGAAAAAATAATCAGTTGCACGACCGGCTCTCGCTTGCCCACAATGATCGCTTCCAACAGCCGATAACCGGCCTTCAACAATATCGGCCGGGCACGGATTTCTATTGAATTCAGCGTCTTTGTTTCCATCCTGGGAACGAAAAGAGTGGGCCAACCCCACTCTTATCCAGCTGAAGTATAGGGAGATTTGAAAGGACCGTCAACGAGAATGGAAGAGAGTTGCCAGACCCCCATCGAGTGGACGGAGGATCCCGATTGGAGTCTGCTCGACATCCTGGCCTAGAGGGTTATCTTTCATCAAAGCCAATAAGGTTCGTTTGTCAACGCCGCGCGAGGCGCCGCAAATCTCGCACCCGCCGATGTCATTGACGTCCATGATAGCAACTCGGCATCCGAGGAGATGGTCCAATTCCTGACAGACTCGAGCAGGTTCTTTTGGTCCCAAGACGGCGTGACCGCGCAACATCCCATAGGGGGCGTCCCCGTCAATCCATGCCGCTTGCCGCCCGGCTACCCGGTAGAAAAGACCCTTGATCCCCAGCAGTTTCCCAACTGCCCCGAAGGCGGCAGCCAGGAGAATGCGCCAAGTCCCGCATTCACGCAAGGCTAACTGCATCGTCAAGGGGCTGCCCAGGCCGATTCCATAAGGAGTTTTGGTCACCTTCCCGGCTAGCCAAACAGCCAAACGCGTAGGGTGGATGGAGTCAGCGAGGATCAATCGGTTTTGGGTAGCGGCAACCATCTTTTCCGAAAGGACCAATGTGTCGCTCGATCGAAGCAGCCTTCCAGCATACCTTGACACTTGTTCCGGTAAACTATCAGGAGGCTTGATCTCGTGGGTGCGGATAGGGATCCTCAGGTAGATCTGGGCGTCAACGGCAAGGATCGCTTTAGGCAGCACGCCAACAGAGTTGAAATCAGTCCCCGTGCTGTGACAGGCATGATCGTCTCCCGAAAGAAACACTTCCTCTCCTTCTGCGCGCTTGCGGAAGCGACGCTTGGCTTCCTCTTTTAATTCCTTGCCTTCCGGAGTCTGGAATATTCGAATGACATAAGTCGCTCCGGTGTATAGGTAGATCGCGTAACAAAGATAAAAGAGGAGGATAGCATAAGGGACTTCAATGACCACAAGAGCGAGGCTTAACATAAAAAGACCGGTGGAAAACTTGCCGGCTTTGGTTTCGGTGAGGATCTGTTTGCGTTGGGCGGTTAGGATAAACATGGTGATAAGGAGGATCAAGTCCCGCGCGGCGAAAAGGGCGAAGATGCTCCAAGGCAGATACTGGGCAATGCACAAGGAAATAAAAGCAGCGCTGCCCAACAGCTTGTCGGCAGTGGGATCGAGGATCTTTCCAAGCCTGGTCTCCTGATTGAACCGTCGCGCTAAATAGCCGTCCAAATAATCAGAAAGGGTGGCGAAAAGAATGACCAGGAAAGCTGCCAATGAATTTCGCGCAAGAATGAAGATAACCAGCGGCGCTACGGCTGCCAGACGCAAAATGGTCAGCAAATTGGGAATCGTCAACACCTCAAATGCGCTTCGCCTTTCGTTTAATTCCTTGTACAAGCTGATGCTCAGCCCAGATCAGACTCGCTCCAATTCCACTCTCCCATCCCCCACGTCGCAGCAAAAGTCGTTGGTTGACAGCAACCTGTGGTTTCCAATGCATCTTGTAATCCTCTAGTCCTTTGAGGAAATCAAAAATTAGGCAATCCTCCTCGATGGCCCGGCGGATAGCTTCAACCTGGAGGATAAAGCCAAGGCCATAGCGCGAGAATTGGTCATCCTGCGCGCAGAGGTAGAATGAAAAACGTCTGCCGAAAGAATAGCCGTAAAGAATTGCCCCTGGTTGCCCGTCGACGAGGAGAGTGTAGAGCCGCAAGGCTCCCCCCAACATAGCCTTTGCCGCTCGTGCGTGGAAAAGACGGAAACCCGGCTGGAGGAATGAGGAAGGGATCCCTTTCCGCAGCCAGCGGCGTACATTCAGAGAAGCCAATGCATTCAAACGTCCCGGCAAATTTTCCTGGTTAGCTTCCTCGATTGACCATCGATGGTCGCGGCCTAACATTCGGGGGTAATACTTGATCTTGTCGCGCCGCTTCTTTCCATAACCACCCAAGAACTCCTCCCAGGTAGCCGGCAGGGTCAGGTAGGGCAGCTTGCTCTGCAAAGAAACCCGTTTCTTGGGTGAGGGGAGAACGCCCTGCAAGCGTTGGGAAACTGGATCGTCTTCCGGCAACTCCTGAAGGTCGCAGAGTTGCCAACCAGTATATTGGTCCAGAGCTTGAGGCAATCCTCGAGCAAAGGCGTCTTCTTTCCCGGGGCGAACGATGAAACCATGGCGATCTGAAACACCAGCGCCGAGGAAAGTGATCCGTTCAAGGCCGAGAAATGAAGTAATGCAAAGGGGAGCCAGTCCTGCCAAACCATCCCGGTCGAAGTAGGCCAGAATGCAAGGTCGTTTGCCAGCGCCAAAAACTGCCAACCATGCCTCCAACCATTCCCAACTTCGGAAGAAATCCGGGGTGGAGGAAGCCAATAGGAAAGAGTTCCAGGATCCTTTCAGCTCCAGGAGGGAGTCGACTCGATCCCAACCATTTGACACGCTACTCGCTTTGACTGGCCCTAATGGTCCGTTCTTCAAATCCACAGAGAGCGAGAAAATTCTCTAAAGCTTCTTGTTTACCCTTGGAATCCGCTGTCTCCTCGCGTTGTTGAATGGCCCTACGGCACTCGTTTAGGGCATGAGCGCAAGCGCTGTCCACGCCTTCCTCCTCGACTTGGGCGATCAACTCCTTATAGACCAGCCGCCGAGACTCCGCATGCCGCTGCCAGAACTCTGGATTGTTGATCGTCGCGGCAACAAGGAGATCTTGCTTGGCGATCGCCTTGAAAGAGTTTAGACCCTTCAATATGCTTTCCTTCTCAGGAACTAGATGCATGTCTTCTCTCCTTTCTCCAGATCGATAAATTGTTCAGTTCTTGCTGCCAACCTCCTATAAATAGTCGTTGTGACAGGCCAGATGTCTTGGCAATAGATACGTGGAACCCGTTCCCGCTGCAAGCGCGCAAGCAGACGGAATAGATCAATCCCCATCTCCGGAAGTCTCACATGAACAATTCCTTCTGGCAAAGAAAGCGGCATCCTCGCCAATGCCACGCTGCCCTCTTCGATGATGTTTTCTCTCAGGTATTTTGCCATAGCTAGCGGGCTCCCCTTCCATAGCGCCAAGCGCAAGGGGGAAAGAATAGGACCGGCCTCTTGGAAGGGGAGGAGGGTCTCTGCGGAAAGTCTCTCGATGCTTATTGCACCAATTCGAAGAACCCGATAGGGAATCTCAGTCAGGTCGACAAGGGTCGATTCCAGTTGAGTTCTTGCTGTCTGTGAGCATGGGAACAGATCTGCAATCTGTCCTCTTGCAGTGGGGGAGATTGGTTCCTCCTCCAACAGGAAATCGATCTCTTCACCGATCTCGTCCTCTACATCGAGCGCGTCCAGGGGGCTCAGGCTGCCGCTTTTATTGGCCGAGGTGCCCACTACCGGAGCGCCCACATAACGGAGGAAGAGCCGGCAAGTCTGGGAAGAGGGATAACGGAAGGAGACTGTCCCTCCTGGAGAACGAGCCTCCGCTGGAACCAGGGGAGAAGCCGGCACGATTAGGGCCAAAGGACCGGGCCAAAAGCGGTCAACCAGGCGGCTGACCACGCTAGGCAGATCTTGTGAGAACTTATACAAATCCGGCAACTGCCCGATGTGAAGGCTGAGCGGTTGTCGTTTTTCGCGCCCTTTGATTGCATAGATTCGCTGCAAAGAAGCTGGGTGAAAGGGGTGTGCTCCTAGGCCGAAAACTGTCTCTGTGGGAAAAGCGCCTAAGAAACCGCATTTGATTAAACGGGCGGCCTCTTCTGGATCAACGAGGCGGGTCATGTTGCCTTCTCCGAGGGGTTGGCAATTCAGTGTTGAACCCTCGTTCTTCCCCACGCGCCAGCCGTTCTAAGTTGGACTGGTGAGAAATCAGGGCCAAACCGAAGAGGATGATGGCCAACATGGTGTTGCTGGGTTGCCAGAGCAAGAAAAAGGGGATCAGGGAGAAAGTTGCAACCAGGGAGGAGATTGAGGGAATGCGCGAGAGAAGGACACACACCAGCCAGATGGCTACAGCCGCGGCAATAATACGCCAATCCAGCGCAGCTGCCACCCCTGCGGTCGTAGCGATGCCTTTTCCACCACGAAACCCGAGGAAGATCGAATAGTCGTGCCCGACCACTGTACTTAATCCGACCAAGGCAAGAACCTCGGGTGTCACCAAGGGAGCGGAAAGAAAGGTGGGGAGGAAGCCTTTGCCGAAATCAAGGAGAAAAATGCCGATTGCCGGTAAGATGCCCAAAACCCGGTAGGCGTTGACAGTGCCAATATTTCCACTGCCCCGGTGGCGCAGATCGATATTCCGCAACCATCCGACGAGCAAGCCGAAAGGGATCGAGCCTACCAGGTAGGCGAGCAGGATTTCCGTCAGGCCGATGTCTCTTCCTCCATTCGCTCTTCTATATGTTTAGACTCCAAAGCGGTCATTAATTCATCGAGGTTCCCCTCCATGATCACCGGCAAGTTGTAGAGATCCAAACCGATACGGTGGTCTGTGAGCCGGTTCTGGGGGAAATTATAGGTGCGGATTTTCTCCGAGCGATCGCCGGACTTGACCTGTAGACGGCGAGAGGAAGTGATCTGATTGGATTGTTCCCGTTGCGCGATCTCCAGGAGACGAGAGCGAAGAATGGTCATCGCCCTCTCCCTGTTTTGAAGCTGAGAGCGCTCATCTTGGCAGGTAACCACCAAACCGGAGGGGAAATGGGTGATTCGCACCGCTGAATCGGTCTTCTGGACGCATTGTCCGCCATGCCCGGATGAACGATAGACGTCTATGCGCAGATCGTCCGGGTTGATATTCACATCCACCTCTTCCGCTTCCGGAAGCACTGCTACAGTGGCTGTCGAAGTATGCAGCCGGCCTGATGATTCAGTGGCCGGGACACGCTGAACGCGGTGGGCTCCACCCTCGAACTTCAAGCGAGAGAAGGCGTCCTTCCCTTTGATCTCAAAGATGATCTCTTTGAAACCACCAAGATCCGTTGGGTTGGAGGAGAGCACCTCGATTTTCCACTTCCGCTTCTCTGCATAGTTGGCGTACATTCGAAAGAGTTGAGCGGCAAAGAGGGCAGCCTCTTCGCCCCCCGCCGCTCCCCGGATCTCCATGATGACATTGCGCTCATCATTGGGATCGCGGGGCACCAGAAGGGTCCGCAGGTCTCTCTGCAGTTGGGCTTCCCTTGCCTGAAGCCGGACCATTTCCTGATCTGCCAATTCGCGCATTTCGATCTCTTCCGACTCGTTGTGCAATTGTTCGACTTGTTTGACCTGCAATGCGATTTCTTCCAACTCCTGGAGTGCTCGCAAGACAAAAGACACCTCGCGATAGGCAATGGAAATACTCTGCAACTGGACTTGATCGACCTGGACGGATGGCTCGAGGAGCTGTCTCTCCAATTCCTCCTTGCGCACCTGGTAGGATTCCCGTTTCTCCAGCAGGTTCATCTTTCGATCACCTCCATCGAAAGTGGATCGTTCTCTTTCTTCGGTGGCGGATCGTGCTCTTCCTTCGGTGTCGGACCATTCTCTTCGCTCGAAGACAAGCCCAAGGATGCTTTCAACGCGGCGATGGCCACTTCCAACTGGGCCGAAGAAGGCTCTGCTGTGGTCAGCTTCTGGGTGGCTAAACCCGGAGCAATGACCACTCGCGTGAAAATAGAATGCGGGTAAAGGGTGAAGAGGCGGATCAGCTCGTAGGAAAAACCGGCAATCAAGGGAAGGAAGAGTATGCGGGAGGCAAACCGAGCCCATGAGTTAGGAAAATCGAGGAAGACAAAAAGGACAAAGCTGACGATCAGCACGACCAGTAAAAAACTTGTGCTGCAGCGAGGGTGCAACGTGGAGAACCTGCGGGCATTTTCCACCGTCAATGGCTCTCCATGTTCAAAAGTATGGACAACCTTATGCTCCGCGCCGTGATATTGATACAGAACGCGTTTCACCTCGGGAATTAAGGAGATGAGCCACAGGTAGGCGAAGAAAATGCCCAACCGGAGAACCCCCTCCACGACCGCCAGCAGGCGGGGGGAAAGCCATGCGGAAAGCATGCGGGAAAGAAAAAAAGGAGCTACGAAGAAAAGCAGTACGACCAATCCAAGGGCCAAAGCCAGGGAAAAAGCAGCCTGCCCCTTGCTCAGTTTCTCCTCTGGTTTCGAGCCAAGAGCCAAAGAGAGGTTCAGCACTTTGATGCCGAGAACCAGGGAATCCCACAGCGCGGCAATGCCTCGCAAGATCGGCCAGCGAAAAACCGGCGCCACGTTGGCTAGGGATGGAAAGGAGAGATTCTGCACCAGGACGGTCCCGCTTGGTTGGCGCACGGCCATGGCTGTTCCTTGGGGGCTGCGCATCATCACCCCTTCCCAGACAGCTTGTCCGCCCACCAGGATTTGTGGCGCCTGCCTCGGTACGCGTTGCTGCGGGTTCTTCTTTGAACTCGAGGAGAGGATCAATCAGTCTCCTTCCCAAGTTCAGCCGCACTAGGCTCTTTCGCTTGGCGCGAGAGTGGAACCTCGTGGCAATGGCGGCAACGCGCTTCGTATTTCTCGGCCGCACCGATCATGATGACAGGATCCTCGAAAGACGCCGGTTGACCGTTGATCACCCGCTGAGTACGCGAAGCCACTTCGCCGCAAATCACACAGATAGCTTGGAGCTTGTCTATTTTCTCAGCCACGGCTAACAAAGACGGGATCGGTCCAAAAGGCAAACCGCGAAAATCGGTATCCAGGCCGGCCACGATTACCCGCAAGCCGCGGTCAGCTAGCGACTGGCAGACCTGAACCAGCGACTCGGGGAAGAATTGCGCTTCATCGATGGCCAACACTTGTGTATCGCCCTGGAGATGCGCGTAGATCTGCTCAGGGTGCTGCAGGTTGAGAGCCTGGGTCGTAACGCCCGCATGAGAGACGACTTCGCTGTGGCTGAACCGGCTGTCTATGGCTGGCTTGAAAACGATCACATTTTGCCGGGCGATGCGCGCTCGCTTGACACGGCGAATCAACTCCTCGCTCTTGCCGGAGAACATACTGCCACAGATCACTTCCAAAGAGCCCTGATTCCTTCGTTCCATCTTGTCTACACCTTCTCGATCAAGTATCCGCCGCGAATCATTGTTTCCTGGACGCACCGGGGTGGCAGGGTGGCGAAACGCCACGGCGAAGCCATACTGAAAGCAAGTCTGTCCTGGCAGTCCAAGCGGCTATCCCAGAAAGCAGTAGCCCCTTCCTCGCCTTTTGTAAATAGCCAGGGGCAAGCGAGAAAAGAGATGCCTAGCTTGCGGTATCGAGTCCCAGATGCAGGCCGCCATACTTCGTGTGCCCGCGCGTTGATTTTCGTTACAGCTTCTTCTGGTTTTGCAGAGAGCAATAGAGCCCACCGGTCTCGATCCTCGATCAACAGCGGGCGAAGCAGCGCTTCCTCCTGGCAGCCAAGCATCTTGGCCGTTGCGGAAGGGTATAAACCAGCTGCAGGTAGACGCTGTTCCTCCAAGGTCAAACCAAACCCCTCTGCGAGCTCTCGAAACGAGTGATAAGAACTTTGGAAGAAAGCTGATTTCTCCCGCCAGCAAGCGTAATCCTGCTCGGGACAGTCTCCAGCAAAGCAGGCGGGGCCTGACTCGCCAAACAAACCAGGAGCAACGCCCAGCAAGTGCTTGCGGACCAGCCAAGCCAAGCCGCGAATTTCCCATTGCGCCTTCTGGCAGCAGCGCATCCCTAAAAAATGATGCAATTCACGGGCATTCATCGTGAAAAAGATCTGTGTGGAGGAAGCCTGCGGCAACGCATAGCGGGCGTCTTCCGGCGGGATGCCCAGGCGCAGCAACTGGTCGTAGCGGTCCTGCGCCGAAGCGCAAGCCTCCTCAAACAGTCGCCGGGCTTGATCGTGACGGCGCACGCTGGGAGGGATCATGGGCTTCCCGTCCTGGATGGGAAGATAACGTTGACTTTGCTGGGCGAAAGAGGCCAAGCGATGCCGTACCAATTGGTGGCTGCAGACGCGTGAAAGGCCGCTGGCGACAAAGGTGAAGCTGGCGTGTTCGAGGATGGAGAGGTGACCATTTCGCAAGACGCGGTTAATAAGGCTCTTAACTCGTTCCTCGCTCAATCCTTGCCCTATCGACTGAAGGGAGCCTCGACTGGTGCAAAGCCTGGCCGCGACAGCGCATGTTCTCTCCGGCTGTGGCGTCCAGGCAAGCAATTCCAGCTTCATCTATATCTCTTCGCTCCCGATGTACCGAAGGAATTCGGCGTTTGACTTGGTTTTGGTCAACAGATCCAGCAATTTCTCCAGCGCTTCCCCGGACTCCAAGGCTGAGAGCGCCCGGCGGATGTTCCAGATCTTGCGCAATTCGTCCTCGTTATAGAGGAGCTCTTCGCGACGCGTTCCGGAGCGCTTGATGTCCAAAGCGGGAAAGACGCGACGCTCGAAGATCTTGCGGTCCAGAACCAGTTCGAAATTACCCGTTCCCTTGAACTCCTCAAAGATCACCTCGTCCATCTTGGACCCGGTCTCCACCAAAGCGGTGGCGAGGATGGTCAGGCTGCCCCCTTCCTCAATGTTGCGGGCAGCGCCGAAGAAGCTCTTCGGCCCATGGATTGCCACTGGATCTAAACCCCCGGAAAGGGTGCGACCGGAAGGAGGCATCACTGCGTTATAAGCTCGAGTCAATCGAGTGATTCCATCCAGCAGAATGACGACATCCTTGCCCTGCTCCACCGAGCGCTTGGCTTTCTCCAATACTAAACGAGCCACGCGAATGTGATTCTCCGGCAGCATATCGAAGGTCGAAGCGACTACTTCGGCGCTGGTGGAACGCTTGAAGTCGGTCACTTCCTCGGGCCGCTCGTCGACCAGCAGAACCAACACGGCCACGTCCGGGTAATTGCGGGTTATCGCCTGGGCTGTCTTCTTCAGGATGGTGGTCTTCCCGGCCTTCGGCGGGGAGACGATCATCCCTCGCTGTCCACGCCCCAAGGGTGAGACAAGATCAATGAGACGTGTGGAATATTCGAAGGGGGTAGTCTCCAGGCGAAGGCGCTTGTTTGGGAAGATCGGGGTCAAACTTTCAAAGAGTGGGCGGTTGCGGGATACCTCTGGATCCAACCCGTTGACTTCCTTGACGCGCAATAGGGCTAGGTACTTCTCTTTTTCCATCGGCTGGCGCACCCACCCGGTAATCATGTCGCCATCGCGCAGACTGAACCTTTTTATCTGAGAAGGGGAGACGTAGATATCAGTGGGAGAAGGGACGTAGTGGGAGCGCAGGAAACCATACCCTTCTTCATGGATTTCCAAAACTCCTGCCACCAGGTCGCCACGGACAGGTTCCTCCTTCACCGCGGTCTTCTCTTCGCGCACTGCTTCTTTTGTCTCCCGCGGCTCTTGCCGATCCCGCCCCTCCCGCGGTTCTGTTCTTTCCCGGACTTCACGAATCTCGGGGTGATCCCGATAGTCTCTGGCATCGTTCCGATTTGTGTCTTCACGAACTTCCAAGCGATCACGAGGTTCTCGATTGTCGGCAGGCTTGGCGATCGGTTTCGGGGCTAGCGGGGGCGGCGCCGGCGGGGGCGGTTCTTCCTGGAGCATCCGCTCGAAAAGGAGCTGGGCCAGCTCAACCTTCTTGTAGCGGTTATAGTAGGGAATGCCTTTTTCGCTGGCCATGCGTTGCAATTCGAGGGCTTTCTTTTCGTTCAGTTCTTCCAATGTGTACTTTGGCATTTACTTCTTCTCCAAACTAGGTGCAACCTTCTGCCAATCCTCCAGGAATCGCTTTACCCCCGCATCAGTAAGCGGGTGCTGCAGCATTCCTTTCAAGACGCTGAAGGGGATGGTGGCAATGTGGGCGCCGGCTTGGGCTGCTTGCGTCACATGGAGTGGATGTCGGATAGAGGCGGCGATCACCAGGGTGGGAAAATCGTAGCTTTCGAAGAGCGCGGCGATCTGTTCCACCAAAGCCATGCCGTCGTGCCCGATATCATCGAGACGGCCGACGAAGGGGCTTACGTAAGAAGCCCCAGCCAAAGCGGCGAGCAAGGCTTGATTGAGGCTGAAAACCAATGTCATATTGGTATGAATTCCAGCGGCAGCCAAGTCCTTAACCGCTTTCAAACCATCCTTTGTCATCGGAATCTTGACCACCACATTAGGCGCCCAAGTGGAGAACTCGCGGGCTTCTCGAACCATTGAAGCAGCATCTTGTGCCAGAACCTCCACCGAGACTGGTCCCTGCACGGTCTGGCAAATCTCGATCACCCTGTCCTGATAGGAGATTTGCTCTTTTGCCATCAAGGTCGGGTTGGTCGTCACTCCAGAGATGACACCCCAGCTAACAGCTTCACGGATCTCATCAAGGTTGGCGGTGTCTAGAAACAGTTGCATCATGATCCTCCAAAAATTGTGGGCTTGTATCGGATGCGAATCACTTCTTGCGGGATCTACCTATCCCCTATCTTATTTAGCTTTATTCTACACCCGTTCCGCTAGGAGGGCAATCCCCTGGCCTCCGCCGATACAAAGGGCGGCTAAACCGGTAGCTACTTGGCGATGCGCCATTTCATGCAACAAAGTGACTAGGATGCGCGCCCCTGAGGCGCCAATCGGATGGCCCAGGGCAATCGCTCCTCCATTGGGGTTGACGCGCTCGGGGACCGCCTGAAGCTCTCTTAGGACCGCCAGAGACTGGGCGGCAAAGGCTTCATTCAATTCCAACAACTCGACATGATCCAATGACACTCCGGCTTTTGCCAATGCTTTCCGCGTCGCTGGCACTGGCCCTAAGCCCATCTCTTTGGGTTCCACGCCTGCTACTGCCCAACTGCGGATCACTGCTAGGGGTCTCAGGCCCAGCTCTTTTGCGCATTCTCGAGAAGCCAACAAGACGAAGGCGGCGCCATCATTAATGCCAGAGGAGTTTCCAGCCGTTACTGTGCCATCTTTCCGAAAAGCGGGTCGAAGCCGGGCTAGCTTTTCCAGGCTCGCGTCCATGCGCACATACTCGTCCACTTGAAAGGAGAGCGGTTCGCCTTTCCCTTGAGGGACAAATACGGGAACAATTTCCTCTTGGAATCGTCCCTCGCGAATGGCTTGGCCGGCTTTTTGCTGACTGGACAGGGCGAAATCATCTTGCTCCTGTCGACTGATCGCATATTTTGCAGCTAGATTTTCCGCGGTAATGCCCATGTGTTCATCGCTGAAAACATCCCATAGACCATCTGTGATGATCCCATCGACAATGGTCTCATGGCCCAGCCGCAAGCCGGCTCGGGCCTTGGGGAGGAGATACGGCGCTCGGCTCATATTCTCGATGCCCCCTGCGAGGACCAGATCAGCCTCTTTGAGAAGAATCTGCTGGGCGCCATTAACAATAGCCTGTAGGCCCGAACCACACACGCGATTCACCGTCAAAGCTGTCGATTCTACAGGCAAACCTGCCAGGAGAGCTACTTGCCGAGCTGGATTCATACCCTGCCCGGCCTGCAGCACGCAACCTACGATCAGCTCGCCAATCCGGGCCGGCGGTACTCCGGTCTCTGCCAGAATGGCCTTGCTGACGACAACGCCGAGGTCAACCGCGGAAACATCTTTCAAACTCCCCATGAAGGCTCCAATCGCAGTCCGCTTGGCAGAACAGATCCAGACCTCATTCATTTCTAAGCTCTCCTTCCAATCGTGATCGGATTTGTGATTCCCGTTCCCGCATCTGGGCGCAGGCACGATCAAATGACGCGATAGATTTAGCAAGCTCTTCTCGAAGACCAAGGTCAGCAATCTCTCGTTGATTGATGCGAAGGGTAAGAATGGAAATCTCCAAGGCAGCGGTCAACAAGGCAAGGGCAGCTCCGACATCACTGAGGACACGGACGTTGCCGTATTCTTGCAAGGCAACCAGTGCGTCTTGCAGACTGACGACATCTTCTCCCAAGGCTATCGGTACACGGCAAGATTCCTCCATTGCCGCTCGAAGGCCTTCCTCGCGAGCAGCCGGATCACAAGAAGAAATCCGAGCGGCTGCCATCCAATGCTGGAAAGCGATGGAATCCTGGTCGGCAAAGATCAAACAGCGATCGCGGCTCTGCAGTAAACGCGCTTCCAATTCCTTCATTCTGTTCTCTACAGAAGTAAAGCGGGGGCCTTGGCTGAGGGCCGCCACCATTGCCGCAAGGCTGGCGCCCATGGCAGCAACCAAACCAGCTGCCGCTCCCCCTCCGGGCGTCGCTGAACGCGAGGAGAGCTCTATTAGAAAGCTGTCCAATGTCATCGCTCGATAATTGATCATTCCCATTTGTTCGATTGGTCCTCGCTGACAGCCCTGGCTATCTTTTAGCAATCCCCAAGATGGTTCGAGCCTCGTCCGGTTCAGCCACCTCGCGTCCTAGTTCCCTCGAAAGCCTGGCGATCCGCTCTACAAGCTGCCCATTGCTAGCAGCCAGCTCGCCCTTGCGGTAGAAAATATTGTCCTCGAAACCGCAGCGGACGTTTCCCCCCATCACGATGGCCACGGCAGCCAGTTGCAGTTCTGCCCGGCCGATCCCAGCTACTGTCCAGGTGCAGCCATCGGGAATGCTTTCCACTAGATAGATTAGATCGCGGACGGTGGCCGTAATTCCACCTGGAACCCCCATGACAAAATCGAAGTGGAGGGGCAGGTGGAGGATCC